>WJMF01000001.1 GCA_014728085.1 Candidatus Zhuqueibacterota bacterium | reverse complement strand
CTCTGTGGTTATGGTTCTAAGAGCTAACTCACCACAGAGACAACGGAGGAAAACAGAGAAAAAATGTTTTTTTTTAGTTTTTCTCCGTTCCCTCTGCTTCCTCTGTGGTTATGGTTCTAAGAGCTAACTCACCACAGAGACAACGGAGGAAAACAGAGAAAAAATGTTTTTTTTTAGTTTTTCTCCGTTCCCTCTGCTTCCTCTGTGGTTGGTTGTGGTTTTAAAAACTCAACTCACCACAGAGCGCGAAGGAAAAATGACCGAATAAAATAAAAACAATACTTACATATTTCTCTTTGCGATCGTTGTCTCTTCGTGGTTCATAACCAGCCTTGTAAAACACGATTGACAATAATTATTGCGTTTTCAAGTCGATTTTGCCTGCCGCTTGTTATAGGGTTTGCTCTTTCGCCGCACCTTGGCCGGGGAATCGCTGTAATGGTACTGATAATAATAGTTATAGTGATAATAGGTGCCATAGCCGCGGGAGTATTTGACGCCGTTTAATATAATACCGAGAAAGTTGGCGCGGGCACGGTCCAGCTTTTCACAGGCATCGACAACGATCTTCCAGTTGGTTTCGCCGAATCGCATGATCACAATGGACTGGTCGCAATGCATGGCAAAAAGCACCGGATCGGTAACAATTCCCAGGGGCGGTGAATCGATGATCAGGGTATCGAAATGGCGTTTGAGCTCTGTGAGGGTCTCCTGCATCTTGCGGCTGGCGATCATCTCGGCCGGATTGGGAGGGATGGTTCCCGACGGTATAATCTTGAGATTGGACATGTGGCTGGCATAGAGCACCTCTTCCAGTTTCATCTCCTCTTTGGCGAGATAATCGGTCAATCCCGGACTCTTTGGCACGCTGAAGATGGTGTTGAGACGCGGTTTGCGCAGATCGCCGTCGACGAGCACCACCCGGTTGCCGAGCTCGGCCAGGGAGATACCCAGATTGGCGGTGTTGACGGTCTTCCCCTCACCCGGTACCGTGCTGGTGATCAGAATCGATTTCAGTTTGCGATCCACCGAAGAAAATTGCAGATTGGTGCGCAGGGTACGATAGTTATCCACCACCGGGTCGCGCGGCTGCAGGTTGGAGATGAGCTGGGAGCGGTAGAGTTTATTCTGGTCCACCGGACGGTGATTGCTGCCGGTCAGTTTCTGCTTGAGGTTCATCGGTGTCCCGGGATGCTTGAACACCGGAATACTGCCGATCAGGGGTTTGTGCAACAATTTTTCCACCTCGTCCGGCGATTTGATGGTGTTGTCGAGCAGCTCGAGCAAAAAGGCAACGCCGAATCCGACCGCCAGCCCCAGCATAAGCGCCAGAATCATGGTACGGGTCAGGCTGCGCTGAATCGGATTTTGCGGAATATAGGGATAATCGATAAACCTCACGCCGCCGGTGCCGGTGGCGGCCTTGATGTTGGCCTCTTCACCGCGCTCGACGAGAAAATTATAGAGATTTTCGTACACGTTTTTCTGCCGCTGCAAGCGCGCAAGTTCGATGCTGTGCTCCAACATTTGTGGATTCTTGTCGCGATAGTTGGCCAGCATGCGCTCATACTGGCGCTCGCGGTTGCGCAAAATATAGAGGTTGAGCTCTTCTTCGATCTTTTTCTCCTGCAGCTGCTGCCACAGCGATTCATCCATCTTGGAAACCGGTTTTTCCGCATCCTTGGTCTGCTGCAGAACCACCTGATAATATTCATCGCGTTTGCGCTCGATTTCGTCCTGTTTTTCCTTGACCTGAAACGACGCCTCACCATAGCGTTCGGTCAGTTCGATCTTTTCTTCTTCCAGCCGGTTCAATTCACGCTTGATCTGATTCAGCACCGGCGAGTCCAGTGAGCGGGCTCCGGCCGCCTCGTTGCTCTGTCCGCGCAGGGTTTCCAGATCCTGCAAGCGCCGGCTATAGGTGGCAAGCGTCGCCTCGGCAAGCTCGCGCTGGGTTTGCACCTCGGCCAGCTTGCTTTCCAGCTCCATCAATCGCTGCATCACCCCCGACTGCGGGTTCTCGAGCATGATATTAAAATTGGTGCGCCGCTCGAATTCCTGCAGAGCGCGCTCGGCGCCTTCCAGCTTTTCGCGGGCCATCTCCTTCTGACGACTGACAAACTGAACGGTGTTGGACGCCTCTTCCTGCTCTACCTCACGGCAGCGTTCCTTGAATTCATCCGCAACAATGGTGGACAGGCGATACACCACAAGCGGATCCTCGGCAATGGTGGACATGCGAATCAGATCGGAATATTCAGCGGCATGCAGTGAGATTTTGCCGCGAACGATTCCGGCGACCCTCTCATCGGTAAGATAATTAAAGGCCGCAAGCACACTATCCTCACTCACCTTTCTCAATACCGATTTTACCAACATCTCACTGCGCAACAGGACCTGGTAAAATTCTATCGGCCGGGTTTGATAAAAGTAGGGATAGGGCATTCGCGATCCCGTGCCAAAACTGTTCATCGCCTGATTTTCGATAACAAAAGTAGAGATCGCCATGTATTCATCCGGTTGAAACGCCGTGTATAGCGTAACGGACGTAAATATGAGTATACATAAAATAATAATGACCCATTTGCGCCGAAAAAAGAAATCAATGTAATCCTGCAGATTCAGAGTCTGCGATTGCGATGGTGTTGGTTCTTGTGCCATGACCAATCCCGTCTGTTTTTAGCTCGATTGATTTTTGATAAAAAAAACGATTTGAAAATCCGATCTGCATCCGGCCAAACCCGTCTTGCAACAAAAACAGTGTTATTGTTTGAACAGCAGTATGCGGACAAACTTACTGCAAACGCTCTATATACCAGGCCAGAATAAGTACGGAACTGATATCTCTGATAACACCGATAATTGTTTTATAGATATTGATATCGGATTTTTTCGGAATGACGATAATATCCCCGGCCTTGACCACCGGCAGTTGATAATAGTCGTCTGTGGTGAATACTTTTTCCAGATCGATTTTAAATTCATATGACTTTTTCCGCGCCGGCGAGATGTAACGCACTTTGGAAAGTTTGGCCTCCTCGGTGGGGCCGCCGGCCTGTAAAATCATGTCCAAAAGCGTCGCCCCCATAAAGGCGTCATAGGTACCCGGGTTGTTGACCTCGCCGATGACTTTGACCGAGCTCAACAACGGATTTCCGGTAACCAGCACGATATCGCCGGGCTGCAGGGTGGGGTTGTATTTCATATCCCCTTCCAGAACAAAGCGCTCCAGATTGTAGGTCTCGGTGGTCACGCGGTCGTTTCGCTCGCGCAATACATTGATCTGCTGCGTTCGCGCCCCGGGCAGGAACCCGCCGCCGGCGTTGATCGCCGCCTGTAAAGTCGATTTTAGCGGCAGTTGCTTTTGTCCCGGACTCTGCACCATGCCGAGAATGCTCACCGACATGGTGGTGCTTTCGGTAAAGTTGATGGTGACCACCGGATAGGTATCGAGATAACGCGACAACTGGGCGACGATAATCTCGCGCAGTCGTTCTACCGTCAAACCGTTCACCGGTAAACTCTGCATAAAGGGAAAGTCGATCTGACCGTTTTCTCCGACCTTGACGGTACGGCTCAGCTCTTGATGACCGTAGACGACGATCTGCAGGGCATCGCCCGCCTGAATCTTGCGATCCTGGGCAATGCCGAGGGAAACGATCATCAATGCAATAATACAAAACCATCCTGTTTTTATCATCGAATTATCCATGTTGTGAAAATGACCATTTTAAACAGCAAAAAATAATACGGCTATCCCCATGCTTTACAGAAACGATGCATATCGTTCACAAAAACATTGCAGCCTAATCGTCTTCCAGCAGCGTCATTTTTTCATCAACCTACAGCTCCGCCCAGTCACTCCATCCATTAAGAGCGACGGCTCACAGGATTATCATGAAAACGGACCATTTCTGTTTAAATCAGCTTCCGCTGCTTAACGATTAAAAACACCGCTATTGGATGAAACGCCTCTGGTCTCTGACCTGTATTTTGCTCTTTTTACAACGCTTTGTGAAAACATTGGATGTGCACTGGTCCTTGAAAATTGATTTTTTAGGAAAGGGACCCCGTCTCCTTGCTTGCCTCCATATTCACCCTAACCTATAAAAAAATATGATTAAATCAAATAAAAATTTTAATGCGGTTCGTTAACAAGATAAATCACACCATCTTTAAAATCAAGTTGTTCTGCGTTCTTTCCCCATTCGATATCCCGGGGACAAACGATATAAAACCGATTCGTACAGTCGAACCAAACCAGAGCCCTGTATTCATATTGTGACGACCGCTTTGGCGCCACATGCCGCAGCGGCAACCGGTGAACGCAGATATCACCGTAAAGCCAAAACGGTTCCGGATCGCTGGTCAGAATTTCATCCGCCTCCAGGTGTTGGAGGGCATAGTTCAGGGTTTCACTCTCCTTCCAGCGATCATCGGCATAATAAAGCGATCGCTCCTGCAGCTGAAAAAACGCCACGCCACCCTTGATGACAATCCACACAGCCCAAAGCAAAAAGAGTCCTTTGATGAAAACCCGTTGTCGCGACCCGGCCTCATCCGTCCGGCGCAGAACGCATACCGCCATCATTATCAGCAAAAAGATAAAAGGCGAAAACATGCGGCCATCCAGAGAGACCGGCGCGCTGAAGGTGCGCAGGATGAGCATGGTAAAGGCATAACCCGCCATGATCAACAAAGAGCCCGTATAAACCAGGTCGTGCAGCTTTTGACCGATAAAAACAGAGCGAACTCTGAAAACCACCGGCAACACAACAGCTGCCGGCGGTATGATCACAAGCCAGGCCATATTTTGCGGTGCCGAAAAGAATCCGAGCAGAATCTTCCAGCCGTTCAACAATATAACCCAGGCATTGGAAATCAGCAAGCGGTTGCCGCCGGTGCCTTCATCAGCGAGTCCGCTGCCGACGTATACGTTTCGCAAATACCAGAGCAGAAAAGGAATCAGGGCGATAATAGAGATCATCACGCTATAGCCGAAACTGCGTTTCCAGCCGATGCGCCTGGCCGGCAAAAAAGCCAGCAACACCATGCCGGGTAAAAAACCCAAAAAAGCAAAGCGCAACAACATGGCAATGCCGAGCAAGCCGCCGATCCATAACGCCGGCCGCCGCTCCGGTTTGTAAAGAAAGGTGATGATGACATGCAGTAAAACCAGCAGAATCACCCAGGCCACCGGCTCGGTGAGAATGGAACCGCTGTGCTTGAGAAGAACAGGGTGTAAAGCGGCTACAGCCTGTGCCAAAACGCTATACAACAGTGATCCGGAAAGGCGATAAACCAGCAGAAAGAGGAGCAAAAGCATGAAAAAACAGCTCAACAGCGTCCAAATCCGGGCAGCGGTCATCCAGTGCAGCCCCGGTGCCATGGGTAAAGCCAACATCCAGCCGAAAAGGGGGGCCCAATGAGTGTTCGGCCGCAAATCGCCCTCACAGCCGAGCATGGAAATACCGTTCCGCTGCAAAACATTTTGCGCCATATTGATATATTTTACGCTGTCGGAGGTAACCGCCATACCATCGTATATCAGCGGATACAACACCAGCAAAGAGAGCAATAACGAGACGGAAATCGCGAGAGACCAGAAAGAACGGGATTTTTTTAGTTGATGCAAAATCAGCTCTTTAAATTTAGATTCATAATTCAAATAATAATCTAAAGGCAATTTATTTCAATTGCGTAAAAAAAACGACAGATACAAGGCGGATACCCATAAATTTATCCGGGGAAATCAAACAGGGAAACAGAACCATTGACTGAATATCAAGGAAAAGAGATCGTTGGGGAAACGCTATTCGAAAGCGGCATAAACAAAAAAAGCCCTTGCTGTGAAGGGCTTGTAGTGCTCCGGTGGTAGGACTTGAACCTACAACCTAGTGGTTAACAGCCACCCGCTCTGCCGATTGAGCTACACCGGAATTGTTTTTAGACGAACCGAAATATATTTATTTTTATCAAAAATGTCAATCCTTTTTTTCTCCCAATCCGGCAAAAAAATTATATTTAACGATACACCAGATCGCCTGCACGCCGTCTTTCCAGTTGATTTTTTTGCCTTCATTGTAGGTCCTGCCGCTGTAGGAAATACCGACCTCATAGACGCGCACATTGTCGCGTCTGGCCAGCCGCGCCACCTTGGCGGTGATTTCCGGCTCAAAGCCGAAACGGTTCTCCCTGATGTGAACCTGATCGATAATCTCTTTTCGGAACAATTTATAACAGGTTTCCATATCGGTTAAATTGAGATTGGTCAGCATATTCGACAGCGATGTCAAAAAGCGGTTGCCCACCGAATGCCAGTAATAGAGCACCCGGTGGCTGCCGGCGGAAAGAAAACGCGATCCATAAACCACATCCGCTTTGCCCTCGAGTACCGGCTTGAGCAGCAACATATAATCATTGGGATCGTATTCCAGGTCGGCATCCTGGACGATGACCATATCGCCGCTTGCTGCCGCAAAGCCGTCGCGCAAAGCGGCGCCTTTGCCCATGTTGTTTTCATGCACCTTGAGAACATGAATGCGGTTTCTCTCCAAAAGCGATTCCGCCACCTGGCGCGTGCCGTCGCTGGAACAATCGTCTACCACAACGATTTCCTTTTCAATTCCGTTTTTGCGAAGATCGACCGCGTGTACCGCATCTACAAGCGATTCCAGAGTATCCCTTTCATTGAATGCAGGGATAACGATACTGAGTGTCTGCATCTCATTCCTCTCTCTTGGCAATACAAAGCAGGTTCTTTCCAAACGGGGGTCTGATTTTTTGTTCCAAACGCCGGATCACCGGCACGGCAAAGCGGTCATAGCGCTGCGCCTGAGCGGCATGAAAGCGCTGCTGCTTTAACAAGCGGCCGACCACAAACCAGGGCAACACCCCCGGGGCATCGAAATAGTGCAGGCGGTGAATGGTAAATCCGGCCGTTTTCACCACTCCGGCCAGCCGGTCGTAGGAATAGCGCTGCACATGCCGACAAATCCGGTCCAGCGATCCGTAAAGCCACGCCCCGGCCGGAACAAAGAGAAGCAAATGGGCGCCGGGTTTTAACAGAGAGCGCAATCTCTTTAACATGCCGACATCATCGTCAACATGCTCGAGGACGTTGACCAAAAGCGCCGCATCAAAGTGCTGCCGCGGCAGCGGATTGGAATGCTGTTGCATCGCCTCTTCGAGATATTGAGAAACAATCTCGACATGCCTGCGTCCGGCAAAGCGATTTTGCAATATCCGGATTAAATTGGCCGCCGGCTCGAGCAGAACCGCTTTCTCTGCGCTGTCGACATAGAGCCGGCTGATATTGCCGCTGCCGGCCCCGACTTCAAGAACGGTTCCTTTCAGAAACGGCCCGAAAGATTCCATTATCCAGTTTTGATAATTCTTGAGGTCAGCGAGTGCTTCCAGATCCTGACCTTCATAAGCTGTATTCCCGGTGTCCGGCATGGTCTCTCTGTTTAGGTAAAGTTTTTATTTCTGAAAACAGAATGAATAGCGTTTCTGTTGCCGTTGTCTGGTTATATATACAACAAGAATGAAAAAATACGGATTTCTTTTTTAACAGTCAATCCCGATGCAATGCAAGGGTGAAAACGATACAGCTGTTTGCTCAGAAAGAGAGCGAAAAACCAAAGGAGGGTAAAAAGGGCATCATGTAGATGGCGGTTTTATAGGCTTTGCCGCCACTGGCGCCTCTGCGCTCGAAATCCCATTCGTTGGAATAGACATTGGGGCGATTCTGTACATTGACAAGATCGACATAGGCTGAGAGTTTATAGCTTTTAAATGCTTTTTCCCAGGCCAGGCGTATATCAAATCGGGCATAAAAGGGCAGCCGTTGGGAATTCTTCAGGGCCCGCACCGTCATCCAGTCCTGCAGATAATTTTCATTGGAATTTTCCGCCCGCTGCAGGCCGAGAATGGGCGTATAGGGCAAGCCGCTGCCATATCGCCAGGAAAAGGCGACGATAAAGCCGTCATAAAGGCGAAAATCAGTGCCGACATCGATTCGGTGCGGCTGATCGTAGTCAAAATAGATCCATTTTGATTGTCCGGCGCGACGGTATTTGGCTTGGCTAAAGGCGTAATAGAGCCAAAACCCGAATCGATCCCGCTCCTGCCGGACTTTTTGAAAGGAAAACTCGATGCCCCTGGCCAGTCCGTCACCGTCATTTTCCGGCACAAAAGAGGAAAAATCCACCGGCACCAGTAAATTTTGCATGCGTTTGTGATAGAGCTCGACCTTGAAGCGCCACTCTTCCGCCGGCTTGTACTCGACGCCTACTATATGATGTACGGATTCTTCCGCCCCCAGCTGCGCCGGATTGGCGGTAATGTCAAGCGGTTCGCCGCGCGAAATGATCGTCGTCAGATCGGGAAACTGTGAATAGAGTCCGCTGCTGAGCCAAAAGGTCAACTGATCGGACAATCCCAAAATGAGTTTGCTTCTCGGGCTCCACAGGGTCTCGTCATACAACGTCGAATAGTCATAACGCACACCCAGGGTGTATTCGAGCCATCGCCCGGATCGAAACCGCATCTGCCCATAGGTTCCCAGGGAGGTCATGTCAACGCTGTAACCGAGGCTGTCCGGCAGATTGACATAGTTACGCCATTCGATGCGCGATTCGATCTGATCCTTGCTCGGGTTTACGGTGAATCCGGTTTTCAGCCGCAGCCAGGACCAGGGATAATAATGCACATCCCCGCGAACCGACCAGCGCTTGACGATATAATGAAGCCGGGCATAGAAATTATAATTCTGGGTGTCGTACATATCCAGAGAATTGTTGTCATAATAGTATCCGAACAACAGATTGGTCGCCAGTTTATGGCTGTGAATGATGCTGTTGCGCAGGCCGACTATGGATCCGCGGCCGTTGTTGAGCAGATCAAAATGTTCGTTCTCAAAATCATAGAGCCGGGCGCCTTCTCCCAGTTGGGTATAAAAGGCGATCAACTTGTTGTCCGGTTCCAGGTCATAGCTCAAACGGGCGTTGAGGTCGTAATAAAAGGGAAAGACCGTACGCTCCCCGATGATTTGGTTGGCCACCAGATCGTAAAAACTGCGGCGGGCCGCCAACAGCCAGGACCCATCGCCGCCTGCCAAAGGCCCCTCGGCGCACAAGCGCGCTGTTAACAAAGAAGCCGAGGTCTTGAGCTGGAACCGTTCACGGCTGCCGTCGCGGCTGATAATTCGCATCATACCGGACATTTTATTGCCATAGTCCACCTCAAATCCGCCCGGCGCCAGATCAATGGATTGCACCACATCCGGATTGACCAGCGATAAACCACCGCCCATGACCACAAAAAGCCGGGACGGGGTCATAATTTCAATGCCGTCATAGAGAACCAGGTTCTGATCCGGACTGCCACCGCGTATATAGAGATGGGTGTTCATATCATTGTGACTGGAAACGCTGGGAAGCTTTGCCAGCGACCGGTAGGTATCATCAAAAGTACCGACTTGCTGACTGATCATGCGCGGTGAGACAATATCATGTCCCGCCATCGAACGCTCGTGATCGAGCAAGAGGGTCGAACGGTGGGCGGAGACCTGAACCCCGCCGAGCTCCAGAACCTTGGGAGCCAGCTTTATACGGAGGGTTCGGATTTGCCCCGAAACCAGCGTTAAATCCTCGACATAGAGATCCTTGTACCCCATGACCTTTACCACCAGACTATAAGAACCGGGCGGAATATTTTTAAGTTTAAACAATCCCTTTTCATCGCTCGCCGTACCCATGGTGGTTTGATCGAAAAATATATTGGCAAAGGGCAGGGCTTTACCGCTTTCTTTATCGAGTACAATCCCGGCGATAATGGCTTTTTTCGCTGCCGGTAAAGCCGATAGTACCGTAAAGGTAGCGAGTATGATCAAAAAGAGGCTTTTTTTCATAAAATAATGTTTCCTATCCGTCCAGTAATATATAAACCGATGACCTGAATATGTTGCCGTCGCGGGTAAACAGAATCGAGGAGCGGTCAGCCGTCCACCGCGGCATATTGCCGTCCCGTGCAATACAGCTCTTTTTATAGGTTTTCAGGGAAAACAGATAGATATCCGTGCCGTCCCGAAAGGAGAGCTGCGGCCCCATTTCTTCGGCCAGCCCTCCCGGCGGCTGTGTCAGCTCGGGCCAGGAACCGCTGAGATAATTGGTGGCCAGCAGCCGCTGCGCTCTGGTTTGGGTATGCCAGGCGTAGATTTTGCTTTGACCATTCTGTTCCGCTGCAAAAATAATCTCAGAGCCGTCCAGCGACCAGCAGAGGCCGGAAACCGCACCAGTGATCCCTTGCGGATAAAGCGGTACCGGATTATCCGCAGAGGTGACAGCCAGGCGTTCATCATGGATAAACGCAATCTGACGATCGTCCGGCGACCAGCGCGGATACCAGTCGTCTTTATCGCTTTGAACCAGAATATCAATTTTTCCGCTTTCAATGTCCATCAGCATAATATCCAGTGTTTGCGTCTTTTTACAAAAGATCAAACGCTTGCCGTCACGGGAATAGTCGGGAAAGGCAAGTCCCTGAGCGTGGTGATAGAGTTCTTTGCTCGTTTTGCTTTGTTGGTCGAATTCGCGCAGGGATTCTCCCGCAAGCTTGTCACCCGGCTCTGCGTCTATAGCGGATTGTCCGGTGGCAATAAAGATCACTTTGTTTTCAAGCGGATGGGACTGGGGATACAAATTAATCAGATTATTATTGTGAACCAGCTCCTCACCCCGCCAGGTCATCACCGGCCCGGTGGTCATGGGTTCGTTGCAATACAGCAAGAGAACGCAAGCAGACAATAGAATTGGGTATAATTTTTGTTTCATTCCGTCCCAAAATGTTGGTTATAGCAAAAACCGGATTATTGGTATGTAAAATGCAATTGATATGCCAAAAAGTTGTGACACCTGTCCCGAAAAATTGACACTTTCCCGCAACCGGCAGCCCGGCGGCCAAATTCTAATTTATTGATTAATTTGCACTTGGAGAAATACAAAAAATAGATTTTTTTCCAGTCGGAAGGAAAAAGCGACAAGCAAAATTTCAGTGGGGCAAAAGTGTCTTACAGTGTGACATTTGCGGGCTAGCGGACACCTGCTTTGTTGTTGCGGCTCAGATGTTTCGCCAGTTCCGGATGGCGGCGGATCAGGGAAGCGACGAAACAATTGTGTGCGCGCGGATGCCGGTTGAAGATTAAAATGCCGGTGTTTAAAATGATTTTTTGAAAAGCAAAAGAGGTATCATTAAAGGCAACAAGGGTAAAATTCTCGGTCGGCAGAATAAATAAGAGTTCATCCGTCAATATCAATTTCTCTTCCAGGATGGCGTTCTGATCATAATAGACCGGCATCTGAACCGCAACGTCGAAATCGCTATAGGATTCGTAAGGGGTGTGATCGAGGGGGGAAAATATATAGGCAAAGGAAATTTCCGGTCGCGCCTGAAAACAGGTGCTGATTTTAAGACAAAGTTCTTCCCGGCTGTATCCCTGGGGTATTCTCATTTTGTTCTCCTTTGCTCAAAGATGCGATAACAGTATGCTGCAAAAAGGATCGTAAACGAGATGGAAATCACTCAACTCTTTAGAACAACCTGACTTTTCAACGCTAATCCTTTATCGACTTGCTGTTTCGTTGTCGGATGGGTCCAGGAAAGAATTCTACTCGACAGCCAAAGGTCATTCCCCATATATCAAAACATAAAAAAATGCTTGTTTTCCCTTCGCGTTTCTTCGCGCCCTCTGCGGTTTTCCTAACCGCCAAGAAAACAAAGAACGCGAAGAAAAAATCAACTTTTACTCTGAATCCCGATAATTATAGACCAATCGCTTTAAACCGTCTTTTAGCTGCAAGACATTGAAATTAATCAACAACCCAATCCGTTTGTCCGCCAGTTTCAGGTAATTAATGATTTGAGCCTGATCGATGGCGGTTATTTCCCGGGCGGCTTTTGTTTCAAGGATGAGTTGTTGATCGATTAAAAAATCACATCGGAATCCAGGCTCCAGAACGATTTCATCATAATAAACAGGTATTGTTTTTTCCTTCTCGAAACGGATTCCCGCCTTTTTCAATTCATACGCCAATGCAGCTTGATAGACAGATTCCAATAATCCGGGACCCAGCTTGCGATGTACCCTGATCGCTAAACCGATCACTTTATTCGAAAGCTCTTCAATATTCATAGCAGCTATCAAATTATTCTTCTCCCCTTCGCGTTCCTTCGCGTTCTTGGCGGTTTGAAGGTTTTCATAACCGCAGAGGTCGCGAAGGGACGCGAAGAAAAAATTAACTTTTACTCCGGATCCAGATAATTATAAACCAGCCGTTTTAAACCGTCTTTTAGCTCTGCGGTCATCAAACCACCAAAGATCACTCCTCATATTTCAAAACATAAAAAAATGCTTGTTTTTTCCTTCGCGTTCCTTGGCGTTCCTTCGCGGTTGGCGGTTTGGCGGTTTTCCGGACCGCTATTGCTGCGGCTGCTCTTGCAGCAATTTTTGAATCTTCCCAAAAAGCGCCCTGACCTCTGTCGAATCCAGCTCTTTGTCCTGATAGCTGCTCTGGAAATCGTGGGCAATGGCGGAGATCTCTTCTTCGCTGATCTCGCCGGACTGTAATTTCTGCGAAAATTCGTTCAAAACCGCCCTGGCACTGTCGGCAGGAATGGTCTGCGGCAGGTTACTGACCATTTGTGCCTGCACCACTTCCATGCTCTTTTCAATGGCAAATTTGGCAATCTTTTCCTTCTGTGTACAAATGAAAATACCGGCGATAACCACAAGAATCACAACAACCAGTAAAATGATCAACAGTACCTTTTTCATCTCAGCCTCCAACATTGGTTAATATCTGCATTTATGATGCTACTGAGAAAATACGGGTTTTTCTGTTCTCCCTCAAGTGAAAAATCGATTTCCGACATCTCTTTTTGCCGGCTCCCCAATCGAGGAGGAGTGATGCCGGCTGCAGACACGAAGGGCCAATGCTTACAGCAGCCGGCATCACCGTATTGAGGAGAGAGAACCTGGCAAAGGTTTCTATAGTAACATGACGGCAGGGAATGAAAACGTTACAAAAGAATTGCAACTTTTCAGACTTTTTTGTAACGTTTAGGGGGGTTCATGTCATATTTATACAGAGGGGAACCGGGACGGTAACGAAGGTATAGCATCTGTGTTAAACATGGCACCGGCATGGAAAAGGCAAAATTCAAACAATTTATGCAGCGGTTGCTCGATAACGATCGCGAATCCTGGAATACCTGCAGGTTTGTCCTGAAAAGAAGCATTGGTCACTTTATGGCCGCAAAAACAAACAGTGCGGAGGAAATGGATCTCGTCTTCCAGGACGTCATGATCACCCTGCATCAATTGCTGCCGACTTGTCACTTTGAAGAATTCGGCAAGCTGAGATCCTTTGTTATCGCGATTGCGGACAGAAAATTCAGGGAACTGCGCCGCAACCGGAACAATGCGCTCAAATTCGTTTCCCTCGATACCCTGCAGCAGACGCCGTATGTTAATTTGATCAACCGGGATGAACAACGACTCGACAATCAATATCTGCTTGAACAGATCGCAAACCACCTCGATGAAAGAGAACGCCATATACTTTTCGCCTTTTATTATTACGGAGAAAAGCTCGGCGATATCGCCATGCGACTCAATATCAATGTTGAAAACTGCCGGGTGATCAAACACCGGGCTCTGAAAAAATTAACTTTACTTGTGGCGGAATATAAAAATGACTGAACAGGAAATAACCACCAAAGAAATCATCGATCACTATATCCTCGGCCATCTCGACACCCGGCAAAGAGAGGCCTTTGAGGCGCATCTTTTATTCTGCCAATCCTGCCGCAAACGGCTGGCCGACCGCGAAGGTATTGTTTACGCCCTGCAACAAGCGGCAGTAAAAGAGACCTCTCGTTCCAATCAACAGATACACCCGGGCGGTAACGGGCATTATGGCCGGAAAACAAACAGACCGATGACGGATAAAACAGGGACCATTAACCGCATGGCCGATCTTATAACCAAATATGCAGCTATTTTGCTGCTGGGAATCGGAACCGGGTTTTTACTGTGGATTCTATGGATCGGCGCTGTGCCCAATGCCGCCGATAAATCCGGTACGCTGTTTTCCGTTCCGGATGAAATGGTTGGTTATGAAAACAACAGAGCGCTATCCGCCGATCTGCTTGCCTGGGCGGCAACACAGGATAAAAATCCATACCTGGAAGACTTTATGGACAACACAAAGCGCTCGCTTCATGCGGTCGATATCACCTCGCCGAAGAACGGCCGGTTTTTCTTTCAGTCAAAAATTCTCTTCAGCGGTAACCTCCGCTTGACACAAGCGACTGACTT
>WJMF01000014.1 GCA_014728085.1 Candidatus Zhuqueibacterota bacterium | reverse complement strand
TTGAGAACAGCATAAAAAAGGGTGGCAAATTTATTGGCTTCGGTATTTTGATAGAGAACGAAATTGGTCCGGTTGAGGCATTCACATGGCTGTGGCAATAAAAACGCTTCTGTTCTGATCGTGGCCTGCAGATTTGCCATGAGCAGCGCTGCCGGAATACCTTTACCAGAGATGTCGGCGACGCAAAACGCCAGCTGCTTGTCATCAATGGGAATAAAATCGAAATAATCTCCGCCCACGGCTTTGGCGGGATAGCTGACACCGGCGATATCATAGCCTTCTATATCCGGCGCTGACTTGGGCAGCAAACGATTTTGGATTTCAGCTGCCAGACGGTGTTCTTCCTGTATGCGATTTAGCATTTGCTCCTGTTCATAGAGGCGTGCGTTTTCAATAACCTGTGCCGATTGTGCTGCAATGATGGAGAGCAGCCGTTTGTCATCGTCGGTAAACCCCTCGTCGTTTTTTTTATTAAAACAGGCGATCAGGCCGATCATTTTACCTTTTAGGAAAAGCGGAGCACAGAGCAGGGATTGTATTATAACCCCGTCTCTGGGCAGGATTTGGAATCGTTTATCCGTTGTAAGGTCATTTACCAGCAGAGGCTGGCGATTTTTGAGCATCCATCCGGTCAGTTGAGCATCGAGTCGGTAGGGGGTTTGAAACCCGCTGTGATCGGCCTGGCGAATCATGGTTTGAAAGGGTTTGTCGGCGTTTTCTTCTTTCAACAGCATAACCACGGTCTGTTCGACATTGAAATGCTTTATGGATTTTTTCACCATGAGAGACTCGATTTTTTCCAGGTCCATGGTCGAGGCAATGGCAGTGGATATTTCATTGAGAATGGAGAGCTCTTCGACAGCGCGCAGGAGACGCTTGTTTTCTTTTTGCAGCATTTCAAGGTTGTGCTTGGGGTCTTTATTCAAGAATATCTTCCCGTTATATGAGGATGAGGTGATTCATAATCTCTAGTAATATGCGGCTTTTATAATAAAAATTCCATATTTATTTCAGGATTTCTCACTCGTAACAGACCATGACAAAAAAGCTCGAAGCCTCTGGTATCCTGTCGATTTGCCGGTGATTGCAGATGTTGTTACGTTCCGGAGCAATTATTCAATAATAATTTTGGGCGAAGAATAGCCAACAGCAAAGTCATTTCCTTCCGAGCAATAAACCGCGTAGGGGTAAACTTTGTTCAAAGCCGCGTCTTTATCGATGGTCCATTCATCGGACAAGTCTCCCGCCGGTATTTCGATGATCAGATTTTTTTCCGGGCTGCTTTGTCCAAAGAGCTCGTTTGCGTTTGGAATAATAACAGTAACATCCGTATCCACAGCTTCAAAAATAACCTGATCATCGTAATTCAGAATTTGAATCGGCGGTAGCACCAGGTTTCTGTGCGACTGAAATTTTTGGCTATGATCATTTACGATACGAATAATTCTTTGAACGGGTCCACTCATACCAAATCTCCTTATAACGTTCATCCATTATTTATGAGTTACTTTTCCTGAAAAAGGTCTTTAAAACGCGCATCTTTTCTCAGGTCCTCCAGTCCCGGGTTGTTTTCGATTTCCGCCAGAGAGTATCCTTTTTGTACGGCTTTTCCGATATATTGAAGGGCATTTTTACGGTCGCCCAGCTGTTCATAGGTGTCGCCGATTCTAAAAATCACAGAGAGGGTGGTTGGTTTTATCGCAATAGCTTGCTCGAGCAATTCCAGAGCCTGTTCATTTTTCTGCAGCTGGGCATAATAGCCGGCGAGGTCTACCATGACTTCAACGGCTTCCGGATTGACATCGAGGTGTTGTTGTGCCAGCCGGCAGGCTTGACCAAAGGCATTGCGCCATTTTCTCTCCTTTTCCTGGTTCCAGAAATAGCACGAAGCCAGATTTCCCCAGATCATGTAATTGGTGTCATTTATACTTAGCGCGTTTTCATACATCTTCGATGCTTTTCGGTAATTGCCGCCATAAAAGCAGGCCGTGCCCAGATTTGAATAAGCCGCATAGCTTTTTTCTATACTCAACGACCGCTCCCACATCTTTTGCGCCTGGCTGTAATTCTTTTGGAAAAAATATATAGCCCCCAGATTGTTATACCCTCGCACATTGTCCGGTGTGAGACCAACCACGCGCTGAAACTGCTTTTTTGCCTCCTGCAGCCGGCCATGACGGACATAGAATTTACCCAGCATATTATAGCCGGACCAATAGCCGGGTTTTAGCTCTATGCTCTTTTTATAGGTCGTTTCGGCTTTTTGCAGCATGCCCAAACGCTCATAACATTCTGCCAGCTCTGAAAAAGCCTGAGAAAAGGATTGATTTTGACCGATCGCCCGACTAAAGAGATCGATAGCTTGATGATATTTGCCGGTCTCTTTATAAATCAAACCCATGGTATACTGAATAGGGGGCAAGTGTTCATTCAGCTGTAACGCGAGTTTACCATTATATTCCGCCTTTTGGATATATTCCTTGTTGTTTATAATTTGAAATTTCCGCAAATAGGCTTCTGCCAGGGCTGCGTGGGCCAGAGCGAACTGCCGGTCTTTTATCAGGCTTTTATTCAAAAGCTCTATGGCGGCATTCAGATTATCGAGCTGTTCATATCTCAACAGATGGCCCCTTGCCTCGACGTAACAACGATATGCCCGCGGTGACCGGGTTTCTCCGGCGAACAGATCTTCCCAGTCCCCGGGATGTACTTCTATTGTCAGCATGTTGGCCAGGGTTTGTACCACTCTGTCGCGTATCGAGGTTAAATTCTCAAGATTGCAGTCGATAACCGCGGCATCCAGTTGTCTGAGATTTTTGGTATCGATCAGATTGATCGCCAGGGAGACCAACTGATCCTGCCATTGAATTGTACCGGTCGTGACCAGATTGACCCCAAATTCCCGCCTCGCTTCAGCGGGGCTGGCTATTTTACGTTTCTTCACCTCACTGCAGGGGACCACCCAGAGATAATCGCGGAATTGTTGCAGAGCCGTAATTTTGGATGTGGCGATTTCAGTTAATCCGTCACAAAATATTTGTCGGCTGGAATCACCCCCGACATTGGAAAAAGGCAGAATGGCCAGGTATTTTTCTTTTGCCGGACGTTTGAGTCCTGTCCACTGTTGAATAAGAGTCCGGTTAAATAGTGAAATCAGGATCAGCAAAACAATCAGGGCAATCGCGGTGATAATGGCGATTTTGGGTTTTCTTTTAAAATGAAAGAGACCGGGGGCCCGGGATAAAGAAGAAGGGATGCCGATATCATTCTGAAACGCCTCGAGATTGTCATATCTTGCCGTTGGCGCCTTATTCAGACATTTTAGAATTATTTTTCCATAGTTGGGAAAGCGGTTCAGGGGTTTGGGATCTTCATTCAGAATGGAATAGATCAGGGCTTCCGGATAATCGCCGCTAAAGGGTTTTTCACCGCTCAGCATTTCATAAAAAATACAGCCGAGAGCCCAAATATCTGTTCGCGCATCAACGGCTTCTCCTCTGATTTGTTCCGGTGAAAGGTATAAAGTCGTTCCCACCATACTTCCATCCCCGGTGACAGAATGCTCTTTGAATGTCAATTTGGCGAGGCCGAAATCCATTATTTTAACGGTGCCGTTGCTGGTGACTATGATATTGGCGGGTTTGATATCGCGATGGATAATGCCACGATCATGTGCTTCTCTCAGGCCCTCGGCAATTTGTGCCACAATATCAACAGTGTTTTTAATGTCAAGAGAAGCTGACTCGATGAGCGCTTGCAGGGTTTGCCCCTCATAGCAGGCCATAACGATAAATATTTCATGGCCGGAGGTTTCGTTGATTTGATGAATGGTACAGATGTTTTGATGATCGAGAGCGGATGCGGCCTGAGCTTCCTGGATAAAGCGCTGTTTGGCCGTCTCGTCCCGGATTAGACCGGGGGGCAGGAATTTCAGCGCCACGGTTCTTTTCAATCGAGTATCTTCAGCCTTATAGACCACGCCCATACCGCCCTGGCCGAGTTTTTCGACGATTTTATAATGAGAAACGGTTTTTCCGATCCAGTCGTCCATACATAATCCCTATGGGTATCAAGAATTTATATAACAACTATGAATAACGGCAATTTCGTCTCTCCGGTTTATGATCGGGATATGGTTTCAAAGAGGAGGAATGCATTATACGGAACGAAAGCGGTTCGGCACTGAGCTTGGATAATAACACCAACCCCGTTAACGTTGTTTGATACCCCAACATCACACCCGGATATGTTTATAAAGAGCCTGCCCCATGAGCAGGGTTTCTGCGTAACAAAATTCGCGTTGCTTTATTTCCAAATCGATATTTTAAAACAGTTTAGGTGTTCAGACCACTTGATATTTGCCGAACATAAGCTACAAGAACGACCGATAACCGTTTTCATTGATGGAATGAAAATCGAAGAGATCTTTTTGCCCGGGAATCCGGTTTAATCGTTTGGAATGCTGGAACATCAGGCATCGCTGTTACAGAACGTGATGTGTGATATCTAGGGATCGCAGAGAAGGTCAAAATTGTTTAGACTGAAGGGGTTCACTATTCGATTATAACAAGAAATAACGGCTTTATCAAGAAAAAATTAATAAATCCATCTCTTTCGAGGCGTGAATTTTTATGGAACGTTATTCTCCCTTTGTTCTATTCTTATCGTTAGAGTAACAAGTATTCAGGTTTCTAAAGTGATCTTTTTTTCTGCATGTATATAATAGTTTACCGGCGAGTCGTGCAATACGGCGGTTTCCTTTATCAGGAATCCATTGTTCCGCAGTAATGCTTCCAGATCCTCCTTTTTGAAAAACCACGCAAATGGGATGACTCCGATGCGATTCAGAAATCTTTGAAGGCTTTAAGCGAACGTTTATCATAACCGGATGCCAGTTTGTTCCAGATCGAGCTTTCTTTTTGTTTTCGCTCTTGTTTGTTCATGTTTTTCTTTTTCTGATACTGAGATGTATTGCCGGCTTTTAACGGGTTCCTTCATCTGTTATCAATTACCGGCGGGCCATATTTTACAGCTGTCCCATATTATTAAAAAGGGATGATTTTTCCAAGGTATTTTGATGATATAAACGCATTTCTTTGTTTTTTTTCATTTAAAGTGTAAATTAAGGAAAAGTCAAAATCGAAGAGCAATAAAAGGGAGTTGCACATGAAAGACAAAAAAGAGATCAGAGTCGGTCAGGTCGGTCATATGTTTATGGGTGTGGCGCACTCGAATGCATTCAGAAACGCCGCTGCTATGTATGATCTGCCCTATAAAATCATCATGAAAGCGGTCTGTGGCAAGGATACGGACGAAAATCTGGCCGCGTTTGCCGATCGTTTTGGCTGGGAATCCTATGAACAGGATTGGAAAAAGCTGGTCAAGCGCGATGATATCGATCTGATTTGTATTGCCGCTCCGGGATTTTTACATAAAGATATTGCGGTTGAAGCGGCTAAAAACGGCAAACATATCCTCTCTGAAAAGCCATTGGCCAATACATTGGCCGAAGCGGAAGAGATGGTCGAGGCGGTCGAGTCCGCGGGGGTGCGGCACTGCTGCGGCTATACCTACCGCATGACACCGGCTCAGGCGATGGCAAAGCAACTCTTTGACCAGGGTCGAATCGGGCGTGTTTATGATGTTTTTGTCCGCTATGCCCAGGACTGGCTCTGTGATCCCAATTTTGCTTATGTCTGGCGCCACGACAAGGAGCTGGCCGGTTCCGGTGCGCTGGGCGATATCTGTGCGCATTCGATCGACGGTGTCCGTTTTATTACCGGCATGGATATTACCAAATTGGTCAGTCAAATGAAAACCCTGATTACAGAACGGCCTGTTGATGCCGGCAAACCCAACGGTGAAAAGGCCAAAGTGACCGTTGATGATGTGGCCCAATTTCTCTGTGAGTTCGATAACGGCGCTCCCGGCTGTTTTGAAGCTTCGCGTATGGCCATGGGCAGAAGAAATTACAACAGTATTGAAATCGCCGGAGACAAAGGCAGCCTTTTCTGGACGTTTGAAGAACAAAACTATCTCTACTTTTTCGACAACACCCGGCCTTCAACCGAACAGGGATTCAGCAAGATCAATTGTACCCACAACGACCATCCCTATGGCGGCGGTTACTGGCCTATCGGGCATGGTCTCGGATATGGCGATATGTTCATCAATCAGGCCAGGCTTTTTCTCAATGCAATTGTTGAAAACAAGGAATTTCACCCCGATTTTGTTGACGGCCTGAAGGTTCAGCAGGTTCTCGATGCCATCGAGAGGTCGGCAAATATACAAAACTGGGTTTCTCTGTAGGAAAGACGTATATTAATTTTTTAGCTCCACTTCAAAACAATTTATATCATTTGCCCTGTGACCGGGGCTATATCAAAAATGATAATAAGGTTGTTTTTTGTCATTTTAAACCGCCGAGAACGCTGAGGGACGCAGAGAAAAGAAAAGAGAAAAACAAATGTGAATTCCAATAACCAGGAGCATTTGCAACATTGGCTTTTCCAAGAACCAGATGAAAATATAACCTGTTTAAAGTAATGTCAAAGATCGAGTTCAATTTTTTTATTTTTTCTTGGCGTTCTTGGCGGTTTAAGTTTCAAAAGATTTCAACTATTCACAACCGAATTTGATACATTCTCTGGTAAGGTCGTGGCTGCAAAAGTATTTGTTAGCGAGTGACCAGGGCCAGGATGGGTTGTTGTGATTTTCCTCCCCTTATATCATCATCATGTTAACCAAGGTTATAAACAGTTATTCACTTTTAAAAATGATATTTTTTTATATATTTAACAGAATCATGTCCGTTGTAATGACTTTTGATTGTTCACCCAGGCATATTTTGTGTTCGATGATCAATGTTATGATTTTTAATTTTTCAACCTGAGGGAAATAATGAAAAAGAACTTGCTTTTTACCCTGATCTTGCTGCCTGTTTTGATATTTTGTTCCTCCTTTTATTCTTCTTCTGATGGATGGGAACGGGTGGATACCATTTTGCAGCAGATACAACCGCCACAATTTCCCGATCGGGAATTTTACCTCACAGATTTTGGCGCTGTTGGTGACGGTAAATCCGATTGCAGCGCGGCTTTTCGTCTGGCCATAGATTCCTGTCATAGCGTCGGCGGCGGTCGGGTTGTCGTGCCGGACGGTTCTTTTCTGACCGGCCCTGTCCATCTCAAGAGCAATGTAAACCTGCATATCGAAGAGAACGCCACCATTCTTTTCAGTCGCGATATTGAAAAATATTTACCCCTTGTGTTCACCCGCTTTGAAGGGGTGGAGTTGATGAATTATTCACCCTTTGTCTATGCTTTCGAACAGGAGAATATCGCCATTACCGGTACAGGTCTTCTCGATGGCCAGGCGGATACAACCGTTTGGTGGCCCTGGAAGGGCAGGCCGGAACATGGCTGGAAACCGGGAATGCCGGACGAAAGCCGGGACAGAAAAGCGTTGTTTGAGATGGCAAAAAACAAGGTTCCGGTAAAAGAGCGGCGTTTTGGACCGGGGCATTATTTACGGGTCAATTTTATTCAGTTATACCGCTGCAAGAATATCCTCATCGACGGTATCACCATCAAACGCTCGCCCATGTGGGAAATCCATCCGGTATTGTGTGAAAATGTAACGGTTCAAAATGTCCGCCTGCTTAGTCACGGACCCAACAACGACGGTTGCAATCCTGAAAGCTGTCGTCTTGTATTGATTCGTAATTGTTATTTCGATACCGGGGACGACTGTATTGCCATCAAATCGGGTCGCAATCATGATGGGCGAAGGGTAGCTGTTGCGAGCGAGGATATTGTTATTCAGAACTGCTCCATGCGAGATGGTCACGGTGGTGTGGTTATCGGCAGTGAAATTTCCGGAGACTGCCGCAATGTTTTTGCTGAGGATTGTGTCATGGACAGTCCCAATCTCGAACGGGCTTTGCGCATTAAAACCAATTCCCTGCGCGGCGGGGTGGTGGAAAATATTTACATGCGCAATATTGACGTTGGCGAGGTCGGTGACGCGGTGATACGGATTAACTTTCATTACGAACGCGGCGATGCCGGCAATTTTACGCCGCGGGTGAGAAATGTTTATATCAACAATCTGTCGAGCCGCAAGAGCCGGTATGCTTTTTACCTGGACGGGTATGAGAGGTCTCCGGTCTCGAATATCCGGATTAAAGATTGCACGTTTGAGGGGGTTGAAAACAAAAATGTGTTAAATCATGTCGAAAAATTGACTTTTCGCAATGTCATGATAAATGGGCGGGAAATAAGGCGGTAAACGCTTGGCGCATTGCATTTTGCCGGCCGTTCCAAGCAAACACGGCCGGCTTATATTTTTCACTCTCTTCAATTGTTCGGTTTTTGTCCGCTATGAAAACGACCGCAAATACCCGCTTCCCTTGCATTTTTTGATCAAATCCTATATTTTAATAATGATTACCTGAAAAGTCGGTCTAATCCATTTAAATGGAGCACTCTATGCAAACATTAAATATGGGATTTATCGGTGCCGGTTTTGTTGCCAAAACGTTTCATGTCAATGCCCTGGCGCAAATGCGGGGGATCGAGCTGACCGGGGTTTACAGCAAAAAGGGTTCTGAAGAGCTTGCGGCGCTGGCTGGAAAGAATCAGGTGGGAGAATGCAAAATATTTCAGAGCATTGCCGAGTTGTGCAAACATTGCGACGTCATCTCCATATTCGCGCCCAATCCGGTGCGCATCGATATTATGGAGGAAATTGCCGATGCCATAAAGGAAGGCGCGTCAGTAAAAGGCGTGGTCTGTGAAAAGCCGCTCGGCAGAACCATAAGCGAGGCTCGTCGTCTGGTGGAGCTGGCCGAGGAGGCCGGTGTGCAGACGTTTTATTTTGAAAATCAGATCTATATGAAGGCCATCAACAACGCATTGCAGCAGCTGTCACCGCAGATGCAGGCAATGGGACCGATCTCTCTGGCTCGCAGCGCTGAAGAGCATGCCGGCCCGCATGAACCCTGGTTCTGGGATCCGACTCAGCAGGGCGGAGGCGTTTTGTCGGATATGGGTTGTCACAGTATCGCTGTCGGCTGGTATCTTCTGACGCCCTGGGGAAAGCCGGTGGATTACCTCAAACCGGTTTCGGTCAATGCCAGCACCATGCTGCTCAAGTGGGGGCGGTCGAAATACCGTAAAGAGCTTTTGCAGCGCACCGGTGTTGATTATGCCAAAACACCGGCCGAGGATTTTTGCAACGGCAGCGTGACCTTTAAACATCCGGATAGCGGCGAGCTGGTCAATGCCCAGTTTACCAACTCCTGGATGTATGACAAGCTGGGATTGCGCCTGTTGATGGATGGTATTGGTCCGGGCTATACGCTGGAGATCAATACGCTTAAATCTCCTCTGGAGGTTTTTATCGGTGATGCCGCTGCCGAAGCCATTGTCGACGCCGAAACCGCTCTGGAAAAAGCCACGGCCAGCCGCGGTTTGCTGGCGGTACAGCCGAATGAAACCGATCTTTACGGCTATCTCGATGAGATGATCAATGTCCGCGATGCGCTGCAGCAGGACAAGAAACCGTTGCTGGACTGGACCTATGGTCTTGAAATTACCAAACTGGTGCAGGCAGCGTATCTCTCGGCCGAGAAGGGCCGCGTGGTGGATTTAACCGATGAAAAAACGCTTAAAGAGCTCGAATCCTATCGGTCCCTTATTTCTCAGGGGAAAGGTGCGGATTTGCTGTATTGATGCTGTTTAAATTTGAGGTTTGGTGTGGCTAAAGCCTGAATTTATGATCGCCCGTGGGCTGTGCCGGCGGGCGGCCAGGGAAACAGGGTTTTGCCCTGGAATTGACCATCAGACAAGTCTCGGCAAGGTGAAACGTTGATTGCTCCGGGCCTCTAACCGGATCGTATATTTACGCAAACGTGAACCCCCGGGTGTTTGAACAAATCCCATCCGTTGCATTGAAAAGTACGGCCTGAAGGCGCGTGCCACATGTATCCCAATATTCAGACATACCCCCGGTTACATCCTGTCCATCACATTCATCACAGCAATCACAGTTCGGACAATAAACCCCCGGACTGGTAATTTTCTTCCAACGCTCTAAAAGTATGTAAAAAAACAGTATATCGACAAAAGCATGCATTTTAATTATACAATTTTGAATGTCACCAGGCATATAATGGATATTTGGGGCCGCTTCGGCTACCCCCGCCCCAATCTCAACCACAATGGTAATCAATACCGAATCAGGCAGACCAGAACGATGAATAAAAATAGCCGGACTCTGGAAGGAGATTGGGGCGGGGGTGATCCTTCGCGGGCTCTGCGAGCTCTTCCGCTTTCTTCTGTTCAGTTTCCTTCCCGGTCGGGAGATCAAAAGGTTGAGTAAAAATCTGTTGCGACGGAAAGCGGAAGGATCTCGCTCCGCAGAATGATGGAAGAATGTATTCGATAAAACTCATAAATGTGATAGAGACTTTACCTATGCTACCCGGGTCGTATATTTACGCAAACTTAAAACCCCGGGTGTTGCGCGATAGCGCATCCCCGGGTGTTTGAACGGACTGAGCCTGGTCCGCCCCTCGATTCGACCACAGCAGCAGATTCTTTGTAACTGTTATGATTTTATCCTGATAAAGACCTCTCACTCCCTCTCAGGATGATTTTATCGACGAAGAGCTGTCTTTGAGAAGATGTAATTCGGGATATCGGCATTAAATTCGATCGATTCAATTTTAAATTCAGTACCCTTGCCACCGGAGAGCATATCGCGATATACGACGATTTTTGGATACCATCTGCCCTGTTGCCGCATCACCGATTTCATCAGGGTGGTTTTTAAATATAGTATTTTTTATTTTGATTGTCGAATTTTTTTGGGTAAGACCTTGAATTTTTTCGCAAAAATGTCTAGTTTGTACCTGTTTTTCAAATCCGTAAGGCAATAAAATCAATATGGTAACGAATATTCCAGTGATGTTGGCCGTATACCAAAAGTCATATTAAGGGGAGGTTTCAATGATTCGACCATTATTTTTTGAGAAATCGTGTCTGGTTATCGCCATTACTCTGATTTTCTGCTCTTTTGCTGTTCCCGCATCAAAACGGGTGGAATTAATTCTCGATGCTTCCGGAAGCATGCGGGGCAGCCTCGATAACGGAGAGCAAAAAATCAAAGCCGCCAAAAGCGCGGTGAACCAGCTGGTCGATGAGCTCGATGATTCTGTGGTGTTGGCCTTTCGCGCTTATGGCCACCAGTCCCCCCGTGAACAACACGACTGTGAGGATACCGAACTGTTGGCGCCTTTTCAAGAGTTGGCGCAAAATCGCGAGAATATCAAAAACCATGCTGCAGCGTTACAGGCGCAGGGCTATACCCCGATTTCCCTGGTTTTACAGCAAGCTGCGGCTGATTTTCACAGTCAGGATAGCGGTGAACGCGTTATCATTCTGGTCAGTGACGGCAAGGAGACCTGTGAAGGCGATCCCTGTGAAACCGCCCGTGTGCTTGAGGAAGCAAATGCCGGCCTGGTGATACACACCATCGGATTCGGCGTTGACGAAGCAACGCGACAACAGCTGCAGTGTCTCTCCGAGGTCAGCGGTGGGCAGTATTTCAGCGCCGACGATACAGGAGAATTGCTTGGCGTTTTAAGTGCCGCTTTTGAAGCAGAGGCTGAAGAGACCGATGAGAAAGAAGGAACGGGTTATCTCAAGATGCCGGGAGCAGAACTCGGTGGTCATGATATTTTTGATGCCGAGAGCGGCGAGAAGGTGAGTTCTGTCAGCCGCAGCCAAACTTTTGTGCCTCTGCCTGCCGGAATTTATAATCTGGAAATCGGCAATACCCTGTGGAAGAGCATTCACATAGAGGCTGGTGATACCACGCTATTGCAACCAGCCTGGATAACGGTCAAACAGGCGGCCCTGGCAGGGCATCTTGTGCGCAATGCGGAAACCGGTGAAGAGGTCACTTTTGTCTCGCGCATGGATGACAGCGCCACCCTGTTGCCCGGGGATTATGAGGTGGTTTTTGGCAACGAATCGGATGTCATCTGGCCGGTGAGTGTCGGTGCCGGTGAAGAGGCTGTGCTCGAACCGGGCACGGTAACGGTCAAATCCGCCTATATCGGCGGTCACGATATCTACGACAGCAATGGCACGCTGGTCGGCGAGGTCAGCGCCACCATGAACTGGATGCCTCTGCCGCCGGGAGAATACACCATTGAGATCGATGATGAGAAATTTACCTTTGAGCTGTCGAAGGGTGAGGATAAAGTGTTTGAGCGATAGGGAACCAAAGCGGTTGTTACGCTTTTGTACGCGTTCTTTTTTACGATACCGTTTTGAATAGCGCGTAAAGACATAATTATGAACCACGAAGAGCAAGAAGGCCATGAAGAACCACAAGTAAAAACATTGTTCTAGAATTTCCTGCTTTGTGTGTTTTGGCTTTTTGTAATGGATTGATTTTTATTTTCAAATACATATTTCTGAATTTCTACTGGACGCTTGCCTGCGTTCAAGGCGTCGGCATCCAGGGCAATCGCCTAACCGCGCTACTCGTACAACTAATTTTTGATACAATCCCTTTGTTTCCCTTGTGGGTGTAGGCCATCGGGTTTGGTTTTCAGGGGGATGGTTTGCCATATTGTTGCAGAATCACCGCCAGCACGCCAAACTGGTCGGTGAGCAAACCTTCATAGCCGCAGGGGCGGTCGTCCCAAAAACGCCAATCCATACCGCTCTTGCTGCCGCCAAAGATTTGCGCCCTGGCCAGACCCACGGAGAGCTGCTGAAGCAATTCATCTGCTTCTTTTCTCATACCTGTTTTATAGAGCCCGTTTAAAAAATGCCGCGTTTGCGAATGGGTGCGGCCGCCGTTTTGATAGTAGCCGAGCGGATAGCCCTGCAAAATATCGGCGCAATCCTCATCCGGAACCGGCCACAGGTTGCCGGGCAGGCCCAGCTCGGCGGATGGAACCTGCTGTTTTTTCATCTCCTGCCATAATTTTTCCATTATCTCTCTGCCCTTGCCGGTTTCGACGAGACCATGACCGACGGCAGCGCCGTTGACGAATAAAAAGGCGTGATCATGCAGCTTGTCTTCGCTGCAGCGCCAGCCGGCCAGCCAACCGCTTTTGGAATTGTAAAAGGTCTTGAAATAGTTGTGTTTCAGCTTATCAGCCCATTGCCGCAGATCGATTGCGGGTAACGATATTTGCGCCGCCTGCAGAGCGGTTGCCAGTTTCAGTAGCGCCGGATAGAGCAGGGCATTGGCGAATGCGTCTTTCCAGCCGAATGAGATCACATCCCACCAGCAGGTGCTCCACTGACCGCTGCCACTGGTACCGGTGCGATAAGGGCTTTCGATGAGACCATCGTCATCGCTATCCCGTTTTTTCATCCAGTCGATCTGTTTGATGATTTGGTTGGCATAGCGCCTGACCCAGTTTGGATCGGATTTCAAGCTGATAAAATCGGCCAGTCCGAGCAGACAGGCGCTGCCGGTCATGAGATATTCGTCTTCGGCCTGATGAATGACCCCCTCCTGCGACAGGCGGCCGCTGGTATAGCCGGGACCGCCATCGAGCCATCTTTCCAGCGAGTATTGCAGAAAATCGACTGCTTTGATTCCCGGTATCAGCTCACCCAGACGGATGGTAAGGGCGGACCAGTTGTCCATACAGATGGGACAGTGGATGGAGACGCCGTTGTTGCTCAGCGTCGCTGTATCGGGCCGGAAGGTCAGAGCGGTGATGGCGGTTTTTGTGAGTGCAGCCTTTGTATTCTCCGGTCTATTTGAGTTCAGTTCGATTCGGGGAGTATAGAGCTGCCAGTCGCACTCGCATTCAAAGGTTCCGGCCGGGAGCAAATAATCGCCGCTCTCGAGGGCTGTTTCGCCGAGTTTGAGCTCCAGCGTGGTCATATCCATCGGCCGCCAGGCGTCGGATCGCCACATGACCTTCCCGGATTGAGATTGAAGGGAAAGGGTACCTGAACCTGGGTGATGAAAGAGCGCCGGCGGCTTGAGCAGTCCTGTTTCGCCGGTTTTGATCAGCGATCCCAATACATGTGAGGCCGAGACCGTGCTTTCAACAGCGACCATCCATGCCGAGCTGAACCAGGCTCTGGTTTCGCGATCAGCGTGGCGTTTGGCTTTGAGATTGAGTTTGTTTTTGAATACACTCCATTCGATATGACAGGTTTGTCCTGATTCGGGTAATGACAATTCATATTTGATTTTATTATCCTGAACCGTGGTTTTCCCGGCAACAGCGTAGCGCAGCAAGGGGGCCGCCTCAGCCGGGCCACCGATAGCATGTAGCATCAAACCCTGATAAAAAATGCCGGGTTTTATTTTGAGGAGATTTTGTGTAGTATTGCGCTTGCCCTCTTCATCGAGACCGAGGTGGGAGAATCCGCTACGATTGAGATAAAAGCCCACCTCTAAAAATGGCGAGCGATAGCGCACCTCGCCATCGCGCAGCTCCGCGTTAACGCCATCCGGCAACTTTTGCAGATGAACAGCATTGATGTCGAGTGTTTTTTCCCGTCTTGGGGCAATCTCCTGCATGGGATCACCGAGCAGAATAACGGCATCGCCGGCCAGATTCCAGGATGGCCACCAGTCATCGATGCCACAGCGCCTGATTTCAATAACGGCTGATGAGGTTTCCATGCCATTGAGGTCGAACCATTTGATCTCTTTTTCGTCCTCGCTCTGCAGGCCGGTTTTGTGCATGACCATCTGCCAGTCGTTGTCTTTCCAGATGCGCAGTCTAAAATCGGTAACCCAGTCGAGATCCTGGCGGCTACCGCATTTGTGATAGCCGCGGCCGCGCCTGATGCCGAGTCGATATAATTTGGCCGGAGCGTGCATTTGCAGAATGTGCGCGTGGATAATGCGCTCTTTCGGCGCATCGCTTTCGTTCGGCAGAGGCCGGGTCCAGAGGGCGCGAAGAAATGAGAGCTTTGGTTTCAAGCCGAGGTCGCCCATCGGCGGTTCATGATCCTGCAGGGTCAGGAGATCGATCATCTGGTTACTCCGTCATGTCTGTATGGTCAGTTTTTACCTAAAAGATAGTTAATTTTTCGTCAAGAATACAGTGCAATTGTGTATAGGGAAGGGGTAAACCGCTTTTTAACGCAGAGGTGCAAAGGAGCGCCGATGCCGCAAAGCAAGGGGGTGAATATCTGTTTCGATGCTTTGTGGTCAGATTCAGATCTGGATGAAGATATGTCCTTGAATACTTTTTTTAAACCGCCGAGCGGCAGTAAGAACCTTGATTGATTCCTGGCGATCCCGGCGATGTTGAGTTTGTCGCCGGGAGCTTTATGCTGTGTTCCGCCGAGCACATGACGGGGTACAACGGTTATAGAGGCCAGAGCGGCCAGTGTTCTTTTGCTAAAGGTCCTGCGATTCAATGTAAGGCTCCTTTCCGATGAGCTCTGATTTTTCCAATAACCAGGGGGTTTGTTATAACGAGTATTTAAAAATAGACATTTACAAATTTGTCTATTGAGCTCTTTAACCGTTATGGTTTGAAAACGGTTAAAACCGGGACCGAACGGTCTGTTAGTGAGAAAATATTGTTTATTTTTAATATAAGCAAATAGATATTCAAAATTTCTCGCTCCAATGCCGTGCGTCGTTCTTTACTTCGCACAAAGCCGCCACGTCACAAAGTCGTTGGATCAAAAAACACAAAACTCTCGTGCCGCCCTCACAGGGAGGCCATCCCTGAAGGGATTCATAAATCAGAGATATTGTCGGGGGGGTAAAAACATGTCGTCCTTAAAGGGACTCGGGGCATGCAGATTTCGCCGGATGCTAAAAACATGTCGTCCCTAAATGGACTCGGGGCACGAAGATTTCTCCGGATGCTAAAAATATATCGTCCCTAAAGGGACTCGGGGCACGAAGATTTCTCCGGATGCTAAAAATATATCGTCCCTAAAGGGACT
>WJMF01000098.1 GCA_014728085.1 Candidatus Zhuqueibacterota bacterium | reverse complement strand
TTAATGTTTTACGATTAAAAGACGGCTTGAAAAGATATGTTAATAATTATATCGAGGATGAATAAGTCATTGAAAATATCACTTCTCAGCGTTCTTGGCGAGCTTGGCGGTTTTGGGTACGCATTAACCGGATGATCCAAAGGAGGAATTGATAAGATGATTAAACGAGTTGGGATTTTAACAGGAGGCGGTGACTGTCCCGGATTGAATGCCGTGATCCGCGCCGTTGCCAAATCACTTATCCTGAAATACGATATCGAGGTTTTCGGTATTTCCGACGGCTTTGAAGGGCTTATCGAACGGCGGGTGCGACCGCTTACCTTTGATGATGTTTCCGGTATTTTGCAGCGCGGCGGTACCATTCTCGGTGCCTCCAACAAGGCCAATCCTTTTCGCCACGCTGTGAAAAAGGGCGATGATTTTGAATACAGGGATGTCTCCGATCAGGTGATGGCTTATATCGACGAACTCGGCCTCGATGCGCTGGTCAGCATCGGCGGCGACGGCACCATGGCCATTTCCAGCCGGTTGATCAAAAAAGGGGTTCCCATTGTCGGGGTTCCGAAAACCATTGACAACGATCTCGACGGAACCGACATTACCTTCGGCTATGATACCGCTGTTGCCGTTGCTGCTGAAGCCATCGACCGTATCCACACCACGGCGCAATCGCACCACCGGGTGATGCTGGTGGAGGTTATGGGGCGCTATTCCGGTTGGCTGGCTCTGGGTGCCGGTATTGCCGGCGGTGCCGATGTTATTTTAATCCCGGAAATAGAATTCGAGCTCGATGCTATTTGCAATTATATTATGGAGCGCAGCAAGATCGGGCGGCAGTTCACCATTATTTCTGTTGCAGAGGGCGCCAAATCCAAGGGCGGCGAGCAGGTGGTACAGCGCAAGGTCGAGGACAGTCCGGATCAGATTCGTCTGGGCGGTATTGCGATTAAACTGGGCAATGAAATCGAGGATAAGCTGGGATGGGAAACCCGGGCGACAGTGCTGGGACATTTGCAGCGCGGCGGATCGCCGACGGCATTCGACCGCATTCTGGCGACCCGCTATGGGGTGGCGGCTGCCGATTGTATAAAAAATAAAGATTTTAATAAAATGGTCGCCCTGCACGGAAATGATATTGAAACCGTGAATATTGAGGATATTGGCGGTAAAATACGCAACGTACCTGAAGATTCCGATCTCATCAGCGGAGCGGAATCGGTCGGAACCAGTTTTGGCCGCTAGAGTGAATTTCCCAATCCTTTTTCAGGGATTTTTTTATTTTAACAGAATGACCCGGATCACCTTCTGAACAGAGCCGCTTTGCAGTCTGATAAAGTAAAGTCCGCTGCAAACCGGCTCGCCGGCCGTATTCCTGCCATGCCACTGCATTTCATGCATACCGGCTTTTTGTTGTCCGTTTAAAAGCGTTCTGACTTTGTTGCCGCGAAGGTTGTAAACATCCAGTTCAATATGCATATCTTCAGGCAGCGCATAGCAGATCGTCGTACTATTATTAAATGGATTTGGATAGTTGTGCAATTCGTATTGCTGAGGAAGGGTTTGCAATTGCTGCCGCTGAAACGGCGGCGGTGGAGGCAGCTGCGGTGAACAAGTCAATCCCGGGTGTTGTGCGGTTTTGCCGAGTGCCGCGGAGGTATCGGAGGTAATTAGACAGGAATCGTAAACCGCTATCCAGTAACCCTGTTTTGGGCGCAACGAGTCGCTGATGCTATAGCACTCGTTGACCGGATCATAGGTGAACAAAGGGGTTAAGGCGTGTTGAACCGGTGAGAACAGGGGTTTGCTGCTCTGAAAGGCGCTGCCGACCATGTGCCACCCCGGTTGCGAAATCGAATAGGTCACCTGCGGCAGCGGATCGAGCTGGCTGTCATAGGTCCCGCTTTGTCCAACCTCGAGCCAAAAGGCCTGTCCTGCTTTTACGCTATCCGTTTCCACATACGAGTCGTGGTTCCAGATATAGGCGGGTGAATCCATACCGGGAAAAAGGGAAGAGATTCGCATATCTGTTGCCGTGCCGGGTACGGAGAGGAAGTACCAGCCCGGGTTCTCAAATCTCCATTGAATGCTCTGCAGCGCATGATCATACCAGCGGGCGCCGATATCTGCGCGGCTGCCATCCGGGTCTGCCGGGGCGTCGGGATCACCGGCATCGATGCAGGGCGATGTGCTCTGCAGCTCGAAATTCCAGTTTTCTGCGTCAACGAATCGGGGATCGGCATTGATGTTGGTTTTGCCGGGTAATTTGCCGTTGTCCGACAGGCAATAGTCAAAGGAGACCTCGGAAAGGTGGTCGGACTGATAGAGGGCATATCCCGGTTTGGCAATGATAGTGTTTATGATTTGTGCAAAGCCGCCGCCATCTCCATCGATTTTTTCGTAACAGCGGATTCCGATTCGGGTATCATAAATGGTATTGTTTTTAAGAATAGCAAAGGCGCTGTCCTTGATCGCCACGCCGAGGCTGCAGCCGGTGATGATGTTTCCCTCCAGGGTCGCATAGGAATGCGCACCGATGGAAATGCCTTTATCCTGGCAATTGTAAATAAAATTATCCTGCATATAGACTCTGTTGCGGCACCAGTCGAGGTCGATACCGTCGCTGCTGATGACGGAGCGATTGCCGTGAATGGTATTGCCTTTGACCAGGCCGTAATCGAGAACACCAAAGTCTATGGCATCGATTTTAAGGGCGCGGTCGGGACAGTAAACCTGGCAATTTTCCAGAATGGCCCTGCCGTAGTTGCACTTGACCACATTGACGTTTTTATTGCCACGATCTTTGGTCACATCCAGAACAGAGTTTTTGATCGTTACATTGCAGTAAAGTCCATAGACCGCCTGCCAGACGTCACGGGTTTCCACATTTTCCAGTGTGAAGGAAGAGCGGAATCCGGAGATGGCGCCTTTGTAGTAGAGTAAGTTGTCGCCATAGGAAGCCCCCTGCAGATAGGCGTGTTTGATTCTGGACGTGTCTTCGCTGTAAAAAAAACAAATCGCTCCCCAGCGGCTGTCTTCACGATCGGGAAGAATTCGCACCGGCTCTTCCGCGGTGCCGATCATCTGCAGATTGCCGTAGACGTAGATTCTGGCACTGTCGGGCAAAAAGAGCTCAACCCCGGGTTCAACATAGAGCGTCGCCTGATCACCGACATAGATGTTGCCCTTTGTCGTATAGGGGGAATTGGCTTTATCCAGAACCGTATCGTTGCTGATTTCCCTGGGTATAATTGTTTTTGCATGCGCGATTGTAACCAGGCAAAAAACGCCTGTCAAAAACATCCATAAAGGCGTTGGACGGGGGCGGTGTCTCATTGCTCATCCTTGTATGTTTTCAAGATTTTTTCAATCAGGTTTGTCGTCGACATCCCTCTGACGCCCGGTAACAGCACGATTTTACCACCATAGCCCTCAACCAGGGTTCTCTCTTCCTGATTAATGGAATTTATGTCGTAATCACCGCCCTTGGCATAGATATGGGGTTTGATTTTATCGATAATGTTAAGCGGCGACTGATCATCGAAGACGATGACATAGTCGACAAAACTCAACGCAGACATGAGCTTGGCCCGCTGTGATTCCGGCACAATAGGCCGGTTCGGCCCTTTTGATAACCGTACGGAGCGATCGCTGTTGAGACCGACGATGAGAATATCGCCGAGCGATTTGGCTTTTTCGAGATAGAGGATATGACCGGCATGGACGAGATCATAACAGCCGTTGGTCCAGACCACGGTTTTGTCTTCTTTTTTTGCCTGGCCGGTCAGGTTTACGAGCTCATCCAGATCGACAACTTTGGCGGCCCATTGTCGCGCCTGAAGGGCGTGGTATTGATGGATAATGTCCTCTACGGAGAACATTGCCAGGCCGGGTCTGGAGATGGCAACGCCGGCGACCAGATTGGCCAGTTTGGCGGTTTCCAGGGGGCCGATTTTTTGCAATGCGCCCAGTGTTACGGCTGCGGCTACGCTTTCACCGGCACCGGTGACATCGAAAACATCATGTGTTTCTGTCGGCACTTGCTGCTGCTCCCGGCCATCCGAATAGAGTATTCCCGCTGCGCCGAGGGTGAGGTAGAGGGCGCTGCACGCGGTTTCCTGTTGCAGGCGCCGCGCAGCCCTGCCACGGTCATCTTCATCCCGGATTTGCTGTAAAAGCTGGTCTTCGTTGACGACAAGGGCGTCAAAATTATTCAGAGCCGTTATCCGGGTTGCCGGATCGCCGATTTTGAGGATACCGTGTTGCCGTGCAAGCGATTCAATGGCCTCTGTGATGTCGTCTGTGAGTATATTGCCGTCTTTGTCGGCAATGACAAACGCGTCGCAGTCTGCCGCTGTTTTTTTCAGATGCTTGATAATCTGGTCGGTTTGTGAGCCGGTGAGGGGCGGCGAGGTGCGTGTACGCAGGGTTGTGATCTCCCGGCTCGGGTAATGATCGCCTCTGACGCGGATGCGCGTCTGACTTTTTGTCAGCATGGTTTTGCTTTGTAAAATCTTGCTTGTGTTGACGCCATATCCCTGCAGCTGTTCTTTCACAATACGGGCATGATGATCGCGGCCGGTCATGGCGATTAAAGTTGTCCGTACCCCCCATGCGCTCAGAAGCGTGGCGATATAACCGGCCACAGAGGGTAACAGGTGCTTTTCCTCAATGACAAGCTCGGGATAGGGCCCTTCCGAAGACAATCCCGCCGCGCTACAATCGATAAATTCATCCAGATAGAGGTCACCGAGGATGCAGACATGTTTTTGCTGAAGGTTTTTAAACAGAGTTTCCATAGGCTAATATCTTTTTTATGAATATACCGTACAAGAACAAATTTAGCAGATTTTTTTACACCTGCAACCTTTTTAAAAGAGTTGCCATTGATGTGCATGTTTTTTATATTTTTTAAAGATTAAAGCGGGAGTGTGATGAAGACAATTCGCCTGGTCAAGCCTTATCAATTTAAATTGCAGGATGAGCCCGTACCGAATTCGCAAGATGAGGAGGTACTCCTCAGGATAAAGGCCGTGGGTGTTTGCGGTTCTGATATTCATCTATACAAGGGTGTTTCCTATGATCAAAAAGAGAATATTGATCCGCTGGTGCTCGGCCACGAATTTTCCGGTCTGGTTGAAGCTGTGGGTGCATCGGTCTCCGATGTTAAACCGGGTGACCGCGTCGCGGTTGAAGCCGGTATTCACTGCGGCAAGTGCGAGTGGTGCCTGAGGGGCTATACGAACCTGTGTCCCCATATGCGATTTTGCGGCACGCCGCCGATGGATGGCGCCCTGCGGCAATACATGTCCTGGCCGGCTCATCTTGTCTATCCGATGCCGGATTCCATGAGCTTTGACGATGGGGTTATGGCTGAGATTTATGGCATAGCGCAGCATTCGGTAGCTCTGGCAAACATGCGGCCGGGCATGACCGCAGCTGTTCTCGGCTCGGGTTCGATCGGTCTTGCCATGGTTCAATTGCTGTATAAAACCAGAGGAGTAACGGCTCTGTTCGCCACCGACCTGCTCGATTATCGTCTTGAAACGGCGCAAAAAATGGGTGCGACTGTTACACTGAATGCCGGTAACAGCGACATTATCGACCGGATTATGCAGGCCACCGGCGGCCGCGGCGTTGATGTGGTTTTCGAATGCGCCGGTGCCGAAGAGACCTGTTATCAGTCCGTGGAGATAGCGGCGCGGGGCGGTAAAGTGATTTTTATCGGCATCCCTGAGGATAACCGGACACCCTTTTCCGCTGCCGCAGCGCGCCGTAAAGGTCTGACCATTCGTTTCGACCGTCGCTCGCTTTTTACGTATGAAAATGTCATTGAAATGATCGCCGGCGGGTTGTTGGATACCAAAACACCGGTAACGCATCATTTCAGCCTAGAAGAAACGCCACAAGCCTACGATTTGGTTTCCGGTTATAAAGACGGGGTTATTAAAGCGATCATTCATCCCTAAGTTATGGTAAAAAAGCGCATAAAAATCGATTTTTTCGAAAACTGGTTACAGCGCTGCCGGCAAACATCGCTTTTTCGGAAAAAGCAGACCATTTTACTGGCAGTGTCCGGGGGGGTGGATTCGATGGTGTTGTGGGATCTGTTCGAAAGAGCTTCCCGGCCAATGCAGTTACGGCTGGTTGTTGCCCATCTGAATCACCAGTTGCGCGGGGATGAGTCGTTGGCCGATGAGGCGTTGGTGCGAAAGCGCGCGGAGGAAAAAAAAATACATTGTGTTTTTGAACAGATGGACGTCAAGCAGTTCTGTAAAGCGGAAGGAAAAAGCCTCGAGGCCGGTGCGCGAATCGTGCGCTATGCGTTTTTAAACCGGGTCGCAAAAGAACAGGGATGTGATCATATTGCCACCGGTCACAATGCCGATGACCAGGCGGAATCGGTTTTGCTCAATCTCATCCGGGGTTGCGGCATTACCGGTTTGACGGGTATCGACCGCAAACAGCAGCGATTGATCAGACCGTTGCTCGATTTTAGCCGCGAGCAGATACATCATTACGCTCAACAGTTCGGTATTCCCTGGCGCTTTGATAAAAGCAATATGGATCAGCAATTTACCCGAAACCGGGTACGCCATACGCTTTTGCCGTTGTTGAAATCGGATTTTAACCCTTCGGTGGTTTCGGTTTTGAACAGCCTGTCCGAAAATATGCGTCAGGCAGAAGAGTTTCTGAGACAGGAGGCGGAGCGCGCCTACCAGGAGTGCTTTAGAGAACGAGATCAGAACAAAATTATTCTTGATATTGAGTCCTTTTTGATGTACTTTACATTTCTACAAAAGTATATCCTGGATAAAGCAGTGCATCGGTTGGCGCAGGGGACTGATGTTGCTTTTGATTATAAGAAATTTCAACTGTTTCTATCCCTGTTAAAAAACCGGCAGAGTCATAAACGAATCGATATCGGGTCTTTATTTTATCTCTCTGCAACGCGGAACGCCATTGTTATCGGCAGGGAGCCGCAACCCGCGGAGCATGAAATCGTCACTGAACTTCCGGCCCGGGTGAAATTATGGGATGATTTGCTGTTTACGGCCGGTTATACGGATACAACCCTGCATCAAATCGCACGAAACGCTGACCCGGCTGTCGCCTATGCAGATGCCGAAAAGCTGCAAATGCCCCTGACGATCCGGACGCCGCGACCGGGCGATGCTTTTATTCCGTTGGGAATGAAGGGACATAAGAAGGTTTCGGATTTTTTCACCGATGCCAAAATCCCCTTTTATCTTCGGGATCGGGTACCTGTACTGGAATCATCAGCAGGAATCGTATGGATTTGCGGTCACCGGCTGGATGACCGTTTTAAAATAACAGCGAATACAGAAATGATCATAAAGTTGACCTTGTCAGAAAACCGGCATGAACAGATCAGAGTTTGAAAAAACGGTATATGAAAACAAATTCCGCGTATTGCTCTCGCAAGCGGATATACAGGACCGAATCGGCGAACTGGGCAAAGCGATCAGTGAAGATTATCGCGACAAACAGCCCATTTTTATCGGTGTTTTAAACGGCGGCTTTATTTTTATGGCGGATTTGATCCGCCGGGTTGAAATCGATCTGGAGATTGATTTCATCCGCATTTCCAGCTATGGCGATCAAAAAAAATCATCGGGAAAAATCAGGCTGGAAAAAGATATCAATGCCGAGATTAAAGACAGGCATGTCATTATTGTTGAGGATATCATAGACACAGGTCTTTCCATACAGTTTTTGCGGGAAAGGTTCCAGTCCTACGGACCTGCCTCTCTGGCGGTTGTGACACTGTTGTACAAGAAGGAAAAAGTCAGGAACGAGATCAATATCGATTATGTCGGATTTACCATTCCGGATCATTTTGTTGTCGGTTACGGATTGGATCATAAACAAATTTTACGGAACTTGCCTGCGGTTTACGTGTTGGAATGATTGAAACCAGGTTGAACATTAACAGTAGAGTGTAAGAGAAGAAATGGCAGATAAAAAAAGAGACAAAAACAAAAACAAAAAGAGAAATCCGCTACAGCCGCCAAAACGGCAAAAGCCGGAGGGCAACCAGAAGAAACCGGGATTTCCTCCTGAGGGACCTCAATGGAAACGCGCTTCCCGTACGCTGTTTTTCTGGGTAATCATTATCACGGTTGCTCTTTACCTGTCGCAATATTTTTCCTCCCAGCGCCAGGCTGAGGAAGTCCTTTCTTATGATGAGTTTATCTCCAGCCTGGAAAGCGGTAACATTAAAACCATTCTGGTTGAGAACCGGACACTCTATGCCAGCCGCGAGGAAATAATGAGCAACCGCTTTACTAAAAAGCAGTACGGCATTCGGGTTACGCTTCCTCCCAACATGGATTCGGATATCATCGATACCTGGCGCAAGAGCTATAACATTAAAATATTGTTCAAGGAAGACAGCCCCGGCATCTGGAATTATGTTTTCGGCGCGCTTCCCTGGCTTTTGTTAATCGGCTTTTGGATTTACATTTTGCGGCGTATGCAGGGCGGCGGGGGCAGCAACCGCGGTATTTTTGCTTTCGGCAAGTCACGCGCCAAACTTTGGATGGAGAATCAGACCAAGGTGACTTTTCAGGATGTTGCCGGAGCCGATGAGGCCAAGGAAGAGCTGGAAGAGATCATTGAATTTCTCAAGGATCCTGACAAGTTTCAGCGCCTGGGCGGCAAGATTCCCAAAGGCGCATTGCTGCTGGGACCGCCGGGAACCGGTAAAACGCTGCTGGCGCGGGCTGTCGCGGGTGAGGCGGCGGTGCCTTTTTTCAGTATTTCGGGAGCCGACTTTGTCGAGATGTTTGTCGGTGTCGGTGCTTCCCGGGTTCGGGATTTATTTGAGCAGGGCAAATCTCATGCGCCCTGTATTGTTTTTATCGATGAGATCGATGCCGTCGGGCGGCATCGGGGTGCCGGATTGGGAGGCGGACATGATGAAAGAGAACAGACCCTGAATCAGCTCCTGGTCGAGATGGATGGATTCAGCTCCAATGAGGGCGTTATCCTGCTGGCCGCTACCAACCGTCCGGACGTCCTGGATTCAGCTCTGTTGCGACCGGGGCGTTTTGACCGTCAGATTGTCGTCGACAGACCTGATATGCGGGGGCGTGAGGGCATTCTGAAAGTTCATATGCGGGATATACCGGTGGCCAAAAACATCGACCTAGTCGTGCTGGCGCAATCGACACCCGGATTTTCAGGGGCCGATCTGGCCAACATGGTCAACGAAGCCGCCTTGCTGGCCGCCAGAAAAGATAAAAAATGCGTTGAAATGACGGACTTTGAAGAGGCAAAGGATAAGGTTCTGATGGGGGCCGAGCGGAAAAGCCTGTTGATCAGCGAAGATGAAAAGCGAACCACAGCTTATCATGAAGCCGGACATGCGCTGGTGGCCAAACTGACGCCCGGAACCGACCCGGTTCACAAAGTTTCCATTATTCCACGCGGAAGGGCTTTGGGAGTGACCATGTCGCTGCCGATGACCGACAAGCACAATTATACCAGAAAGTATTGTCTGGCTATCATGCGGCAACTCTTGGGCGGCAGGGCTGCCGAGCAAATCGCTCTGAAGGAAATGACCACGGGAGCCGGAGATGATATCAAAAAGGCAACCGAACTGTCGCGAAAAATGGTGTGTGAATGGGGAATGAGTGAAAAGCTGGGTCCGCTGACCTTTGGCGACAAGCAGGATGAGATTTTTTTGGGACGGGAAATCGCCCAGCATCGTGATTATAGCGAAGAGACGGCGGAACTGATTGATCAGGAAGTCAGAACCATCGTTGAAGAGGCTATTCGCGACGCCGAAGAATTGATTAAAAAGAATACGGACGCATTGCACGCGATCGCCAATGCCCTGCTGGAGCGGGAAACACTCGACAGCGACCAGCTGGATATGCTGCTCGATGGTAAAAAATTACCTCCTCTTCGAACCCCCAAAAAGCGTACTGCAAAATCGACTTGTGAGGGAGAGAAAAAAAGAAAACCAAAAGCAAAAACCGGAAGCAAACAAAAAGAGCAAAGCCGAAAAGCTTCCCGGGAGAATAAAGCAGACTCTGAATAAACAGGGTTGTTTTTATCTGTTTCTGTTCATCTGCCGTTAGAGCTTGCACGGAGACCATCAACGTACATTATGGTTCCGATATGGAGATTTTTTTGACGACATTTAAAAAAGCAGGAAACAGGATCTATATGATTTTGTTTCTTGCTTTATTTTTTTGCACATGTGCGGTCTGGAAGGACCGGCCGCAAACGTTGCGCCTGTCCATATTGCCTGCATCCGTTGAAGAGTGGGCCATTGCCAACCGAATTATCGACCGCCTCGCCTTTGAGCCGGATACCCTGGTATACCCTCCTGCATGGATATGGCAGGCGATCGAACCCGATTCGGTTTCGGATGAGAATTATCTAAAGCGCTATAGCCGGCGAATACAGCTCGATGCTGTTGTTCTTTTCGATTACCGGCCCGGTCTCAATTACTATATCTGGCAGCTTTATGATGTTCACGCCGATGACATTCGAATCGAGGATACCGTCCGGGTCAGAACGACACATGAAAACATTTCTGCTGTTGCCGACACGGTCGCTTTTGCCCTTTTAGAGTATTATCAAAAAGCCGCGCATAACCATGGCCTTTCCATCGGGCGGGCCGATATTTCCTACAAGCTCGCCCAATCACAAAAAAAGTTGCTGCAAAAAGAGTATCAACAGGCGCTCGGCTATGGACAAGCGCTCTTTCAGGCTGATTCTATAGAGCCGGTGATCAGGAATCACCTGGCGCAGGTCCATATGCAATACGGTATCCATCTTGAGAATGAGGGAAAAGCAGGCCGATATCATCAGCTGCGTGCCCTGAAATTGTGTGAGCATACGATTTACGCCATCGACAGCACTCAATCAGAAGCTTACCGCATCGCCGCCCAATTCTATCTTCTTGATGAAATGTGGGGAAGAGCGGAATCCTATTTGCGCAAAGCCAGAGAGCTGGATTCGAACAATGCCGCTGTTTACCTTGATTTTGCCCATTTACATAAAAACCGGATCGAGCGGCTCGGGTTTAAAAATATCGAATCCCTGATCGAGCATGCCTTGTGGTTGAACCCCTGTTTTGAGGAGGCTCGTCTCTATCTGGCGGATTATCTCTTTTTTAATGGCTGGCGTCAGGACGCTATCGACGAAATTGAAAAGCTGCTTTATATACATCCACGCTCCATTCAGGGATGGTTGTTTCTCGGCAAGTTTGCCGTTATCGAGGGTGATTTGCAGCAAATTATAGAGATTTACAATCATATTCTGAAGATTGACCCGCAAAACGCGGATGCACATTACAATCTTGGTGTCTATTATTTCAACAGCGGCGATTATCAAAATGCCGAGCGGTTCTTTACTAAAGCGATTTCTCTAAACAATCACCTTAATTCTCACCTGTATCTGGGTTATCTTTATGAGAGCCGCGGTGAGATCGAAAAGGCGATAAAAGAATACCGCTTGCGCATCCGCTATAAAAAGGGTGAAAAAGACAAGTTTGTCGATCAGGCGCGAAAGCGCTTGTTTGTGCTGACAAAACCGGATACCAGCGAGTTGAATATTGAAATCAAAATCAATCCATAAGCCGGTTTCGTGGAGATGCGGTCGTTTTAGCCTGGCTCTTGGAAACCGCACGCTGATTATGGGGATTATAAACATCACGCCGGATTCTTTTTCCGATGGCGGGCGGTTTTTTCATACCAAAGCGGCTATCGAGCGGGCGTTTGAGCTGCAGGCAGAGGGAGCGGATATTATCGATATCGGTGGGGAGTCGACGCGACCGGGGGCGGAACGGGTTTCCCTCTTCGAGGAACGGCGCCGGGTCATTCCGGTGATAGAGGCGCTGGCCGGGGAATTGACGATACCGATTTCCATCGACACCTCCAAACCCGGGGTGGCCTCGAGGGCTCTGGAGGCAGGTGCTGTTGTTGTCAACGATATCAGCGGCTTGCAATCGGAAGAAATGATGAAAATTATTGCGCAAAACGATGCGGGTGTTATTATTATGCATATGAGGGGAACGCCGGCGGATATGCAAAGGAATCCCGAATATGACCATGTGATCAAAGAGATAGCCGAATTCCTGCAAAAACGAAAATCGTCGGCAATCGTTCATGGAATTGATGAGGCGCAAATTGCGCTGGATCCGGGTATCGGATTCGGCAAACGGCTGCAGGATAATTTGGAAATCCTGCAGCAGCTGAGATGTTTTAAGGAGCTCGCTTCCCCATTGCTGGTCGGACCGTCGCGCAAGTCATTTATCGGAACGCTAACCGGACTCTCGGCAGATGAACGCCTGGAAGGAACGTTGGCATCTGTGGTTCTGGCGGCAGCGAATGGCGCCGATATTGTACGCGTTCATGATATCGCCGCGGTCAAGCGGGCGCTGTTGGTGGCAGACGCTATTGTACGCAGAAATTGAACTTTTCTGTTAACGGGATTTTATGCGATTCGAAATTTTTAAAATAGGCTTTATTCCCGTCACTGTGATGGATATTCTGGATATCGCTGTGATGTCCTATATCATTTACCGGCTGTACAAGTTTTTACGCGGATCCCGGGCGTCGCAGATGATGGTGGGCCTGGTTATTATATTGGTACTTTCGGTCATCGCGCCGCTTTTTCATTTGCGCGGTATGAGCTGGATATTTCAAAATTTGAGGACCGTCTGGCTGATCGCGTTTGTTATTTTGTTCCAGCCGGAATTACGGCGACTTTTGATTTATGTCGGGCAGAGCCGGGTGGTGCGTTATTTCATCAAAGTAAGCGGCAGCCGGGTGGTGGATGAAGTGGTCAAAGCCACCATTGAATTACGCGACCGGGGCTATGGCGCTCTTATTGTCATGGGCCGTGAAACCGGATTGCGGACAACCATAGAGACCGGTGTGCAGATACAGGCGGAAGTAACCGTTCCTTTGCTGGTATCCATATTCAATCCCCGTTCGCCCTTGCACGATGGTGCGGTGATTATTCAAAACGATATCATCCAGGCCGCCAGTTGTATTCTTCCACTCGCTGACATTCGGGAAAAGGTAGAGTGGGGCACGCGTCATCGCGCAGCTATTGGTCTGTCGCAGGAGACCGATGCCATGGTGATTGTGGTTTCTGAAGAGACTGGTAAAATATCCATTGCCGTAGAAGGCGTTTTACATTTTGATCTAAGTGAGGATCAGCTTAAAAACATGTTGATTGAAGGGTTGCGATACGGAAACCTCGGCAACAGCAGCAGCAAAGGCAATGTCGTTTAAGGAGAGAACATTGATAAAATCAGGGATGAGCAGAAAAATGATGCGATGGGTGTTTTGTCTTTTTCTGTTTTGCACGGTTGCGTTTTTGCCGCAGACAGCAGAGAGCTGTACGGTCGGTACGGTCTCCGGTCAGGTTACCCTGGACGGACGTCCGTTGTTGTGGAAAAACCGGGATACCAGCTTTCGCGACAATGAAATCGCGTTTTTCAAGGGCAAGGTTTATGATTTTGTCGGTATTATAAATAAAAATGACACCACACAGGTATGGATGGGGCTGAATACAGCCGGATTTGCCATCATGAATTCCGAATCCCTTGATCAGGAAGGTGACAGCGTCGATACGGAAGGATATTTTATGAAAAAAGCGCTGGCTACCTGTGGCAGTTTGTATGATTTTGAAAAGCTGTTAAACAGAACCAACAACGAGCGGGGGACAAAAGCGAATTTTGGCTGTATTGATGCGTACGGAGAGGCTGCGATCTATGAAACCGGTAACCGGACATTTGAAAAAATCGACAGCAGAAATCCAGTGGTCATCCCCTACGGCTTTGTTGTGCGGGCCAATTTTTCCATGACCGGAAAGCATAACCAGGCGTATGGAGCATGGCGCTTTCACCGTGCTTTTGATCTTTTTGAACAGGCGGTTGTTGATCAGAAAATGACACATTCATATATTTTGCAGACCGTCGCCCGGGACATTCACGCCTGGGAGGTAAATCCCTATCCGTTGCCTTTTACAGGGCCGGGGCAAGGCGCAGAACCGGGGTATATCAACACCAACAACTGTATAAACCGTCATCGCACCGTTTCCTGTGCTGTTTTTCAGGGCGTAAAACCCGGTGAAAATCCGGCTTTGGCGACCATGTGGTGTATTCTCGGTGAGCCCGTTGCCGGGGTGGCGATTCCGGTCTGGCCGCGTGCCGGTGAGGTTCCGGAAGAACTGGACGGTAAAAACGGTTCGGATCTCAATGTCTACATTCAGGAGATTGAATCGCTGTTATATCACGATGCGGGTCACACCCGTTTGATCGATACTGGCAGATTAGCGGGGGGGCGCTATGATTTGTTGACCGAATTTACAGCCTTTGAGCGGGAAATAATCGAAAAAACAGAAAACAAACTCAAAGCATGGCGGCGACGCCCGCCTTCGGCTGATGTGATGCGTAATTTTCAGCACTCTATTCTTCGGGATGTATTGCGATTTTTAAAACGCTGATTTGATGTTTATCAGAATATACGAGCAGGCATAAAAAGAATCATCAGAGCGAAATTGGACATTTTTGATTCTGAAAGTGCTTGCAACCCATTGAAAAATATTGTATTATTATTCTTTAGAAACCGGATGATATTTCGCGGCCGGAGAGAGAGTTGATGTATCAAAGAGTGACATTTTATACATCGGCGGTATCGATCATAATGATAATAGAAAAGTATAGGAAAAATGGCAAAGAATGAACGCAAAGTAACATATAACGCAATTGACACCAAATGGAACCGTATAGCCAGCTCTCCTGAAGCGGCGGCTTTACTCAAGCTTTATTTGCGCATCGATCAAATTTGTGATCATGAAGGCAGCGTTAGCGAGTTTTTACCGAATCTGCTGCATCAGGTTGCGCAATTGCTTGATGTTCAAACGATTTGTGTAACGGCATATAGTCCCGAAAAGGTTCAAAAAGTTCTAAGCCGTTATGACAGGGGGGAGGCCGAACTCAGCGATGAGCAGCTCGAAGCGATAGCCTTAAAGAGTACCAAGTCAAAAGAATGGATTCGTAAAAACAATCCCGACCAGGGTGTGGAGAATTTGCTTGCCATTCCCATCATCAAGTCGTCAAAAGTGCTTGGGTCTTTGATTCTTGTCAATAAATCTTCGGGTGAATTTGCAGAATATGACAATATTGTGGTGACGTTAATCGAGACCCGGCTCGATGATGTGATCGATGATATGTTGCGTCAGGCGGAGCAGCGTCGCATTTCGACGGAAAATCGCGTCATCAAGGAACTGGATATGATTCGGGATGAATCGCGCGATCAGGGGCAGGCTCTGGATCAGATGATAGCCACGATTTCGGAATCCGTCGAGTCTCAGATCGGCTTTATCACCCTCTATGATTCGGAAAAGGATCGTCATCTTCCCGGCGGCAAGGTGTTGAGGGGAACGCGTCCGATGAGTCAGGATGATTATCACGAGGTGGGTAATCTGGTTCGAACCTCAAAGGAGCGACACGCTACTATATTGCTTAACGAACCGGTAACCAAGGAGATCGATTCGATTCTGGTGGTACCGATGTTTATGGGAGGGCGTTTTCTCGGTTCTGTGGTTTTGGTCAATAAAGAGCACGAAAGCGCCTTTACATCACAGGATAAGGACCTTGTCGAATCGGTAGCAAAGATTATCGGCAGTTTTATTTACCAGGAAGAAAAGTTCAAGCGTTTGACCGTCCTGGTCGGCCGGGAGGCGACTCAGGATGTGGAAGAGGCGCTCATCGGGCCGCGGCCTGATACCGCTCATGGTCAGCGCCTGCAGGTTACCATGCTTTTTGCTGATATTCGCGACTATAGCAAAACCACCAAAGACATGGATCCCACCACCATTGTGCGTATGATCAATGATTATTTTAATGCCATGACGCCGATTGTCAGCGCTCATCACGGGGTTGTCGACAAATACGTTGGCGATGAAATCGTTGCCCTGTTTAGCAAGGATCAGCCGGAAGCCAATCATCAGGCCCTTTCTGTGGAGGCGGCGCTCAACATGCAGGATGAAATGGATCGCCTGAACAGGGAATGGGAATTAACCGGGCGTCCGACCATTCAGGTCGGAATCGGCATTCATACCGGTGAAGTGGTTCTGGGGCAAATCGGCAGTTTCGACCGCAAGGATTACACGGCGATCGGTTCAAATATGAACTTTGCCGCCCGTCTGCAGACCATCGCCGGCCCCGGTCAAATTGTGATCAGCGAAGCCACCTATTTGGGCATCACCGGCAAGATTACCGCCAGACGGGAGGGGCCGTTTGATATCAAGGGATTTGGATCGGTGATGGCCTACCTGGTTGAAGGTAGATCTCCGGATCAATTTTAATTTTTTTATCGATGGAGGATATCCGCATGTTAACAAAAGAAGATTTCGTTAAAGCACAACAACGCGCATTGGAATATCTGGAGAAAGCAAAGATTGTCCTGACGCCTGAAGAGATCAACAATATAGAGGTTGCTGAATTTGGATTGAATCGCCTCGATGAAATCGGTCTTGAACTGGTTGTATATGTCAATACAAGTCGTGTTTGCGCCAAGGAACTGGTCCTTTTTCCGAATCAGATATGTCCTGAACACCGGCATCCGGAGGTTTTGGATGAGGAGGGAAAGGAGGAGACGTTTCGTTGCCGCTGGGGAGAAGTCTATCTCTATGTGCCCGGTGAACCGGCGGTGTCGCCAAAGGGCAAGGTGCCAACGGATAAAAGCGATACGTTTACGGTTTGGCATGAGATTATCTTGAGACCGGGAGAACAATACACTCTAAAACCCGACACGCTGCACTGGTTTCAGGGTGGGCCGCAGGGTGCTATTGTTTCTGAATTTTCAACCACAAGCCGTGACGAGTCGGATGTTTTTACCGACAAGGAAATTCAAAGGACCACAGAGATTTCCTGAACCGCGTTTATCGATCAGGCCGACTGTTCGGAATGATACAGTCGGCTTTATTATTGTTACGAGTCAGAACAGTTAAAAACAACACTTTCCTCAACATCCATTTTTCCCTCATAATTATCAATGCGTTAACAAAGCTCTCCCTGCAGAAAATTTGGCATAAAGGTTGCGATAGGTTATAGTGACTGACATAGGAGAGCCGGGATGAAACTTTTTCCAAGCATAATTCTTATTTTTTGTGGAACTTTTTCTGTGGCCACGAGTGCAATAGACAGAAACAGCAACGAACAGAACAGTGAAAACAAGAAAGAGATAGTTTTACCCTCAATCAGGATCGAGGGGTTGGAAGAGCGCAACTATACACCAAACTATAAAAACCAGAGTGATACGATAGCACAACAGTACCATATGGTTGTCGATAGCACGGCAGCCGCGATTCAAACATGGGCCTCCGTAAAAAATGCCCAGAACAACCGTGAATAGATAACAGCTCTATTCATGAATCTACCTCCTCCATTTCAGAAAAAGGGCGATGCATTTGCATCGCCCTTTTTTGTTTGGTACTAACTTTACAAGAGTGTAAAGGGTCCGGCCTCCAGAGCCTTTTCCCTATTTTATTAACAACATCTTTCGGGTCTGAATCCTTTCCCCGCTCTGCAGGCGAATGAAATAAACGCCTGAAGGCTGGTGTACACCGTCCGGGTCGGTGGCATCCCATTCGACCTGATAATTCCCCGCAGATTGAAAATCATTGACCAGTGTTCTGATTTTTTCACCTAAAAGTGAATAGATGTCCAGCCGAATGTGCATGGATTTATCCAGGTTATAGCGAATGGTGGTGCGGGGATTGAACGGGTTTGGATAATTTTGCAATAGCTGGAAGGTCGTGGGATTTTCCGGCTTTGGCGGCGCAGTGACCAGCGTCGGCTGCATGGAAAATGCCCGCAAAGCGCTTCTCGAGTGAACCCAGAGGCAGTGGTCGGCAATGACGGGCTGCATAGAATATTGTTTTGACGTATCGAAAAAGATGGGCTCACCGTTATGTATGCGAAAAGCCCATAACTTTGAACGAAATCCAGTTTCCGCCCTTCTACCCCTTTGAACGACATAGATCACATTGTTTGCCGCCGAGGGGATGTAGACACCCAGTGTATCAAATTTATGCTCCCACAAGAACGTTCCATTTAGAGCATTCAGAGAGACCAGACCGGCGCGGCCGCTGCCGTCGTCTTCCAGGGGAACAACCAGAAAATTATTCAACAATATCATACAATTATTCCAGGTGCTGGCCAGTTTTGAGCCGGGAAGCGGATAACTCCACTTTAAAGTGCCATCGCTTTTGTCTCTGGCCACCACCGCCTCGTCAGTAAACGTATAGAGGCTGGTTCGGTTCAACAGGGTCTGTGATGAGCCGCCTTTATTGGCTTTTTGCCATTCAAGAGCTCCGGTTGTTTTATCCAGACAAAAAATCTGCTCATCGGTTGCGAGGTAAATAAAGTCATCATCCAGAGTCGGGGTGGTGATTTTGTCCCAACCTGGATTATCGAACTGCCACAGGATCTTGCCGTCGCGTTGTTGGATGGAATAAAGGCTGTCACCGGCTATATAGAGACGATTTTTTTCGACGATCGGTTCGCCGGTCAGGCGGCCGACATCTTTTTGCCAAACCACTGAACCGTTAAACCGATCCAGCGCAAACAACGAATCGTTGCCCTGACCGCGGCAAAATACGAAAGAATCGCTGATTGCCGGCGTATACAAGACACTGTAGGTTGTATTGGAAATTTCAAAAGTCCAGAGTTCGGCGTTTTCTTCCAAATCATAGCAGATGATTGTGTTTTCCGACTCGGCATCGCCTGCCTGGGCGACAATCATCGTATTTTCCAGGATGGCGAGATGTTCCGATTTTGCAATATCATAATCTCTGTGATATACAAACGGGGGCATGAGTTCGGTTTCATGTACGGCAGCATTTTGCCCCAAGGTGTTACCGCTCACCATCGGCCAATCGTAATGGGGTGTGGAAGGCTCGGTTGCCAGCTGTAACTGTCCCAGAGTTCTCGGCGTTTCCCACAAAGAGCCCGCCGGCCATTCCGATGCATGATGGTAGTGTGCCCCGTAATAGGTTTCCGGATCATTGTTGAAAAATCTTGCGCCGATAATATTCCCCGGCTGCGCCATCAGCGGAGCGGTGAGCAGGGAAATCGCCACTTCATATTGCAAATTGCCGCTCTGTAATGACATGGCTTTTTCGAGTCCCTGCATGGCGGTCATGCTGTGGATACCGATTGTCTCAGGCCATGTGCCCATATACGTGGTCAGGTTTTGACCTTCCTGATCGATGTATATGGTTCCCTCCAGTATGCCGTTTTTGCTGTCCCATTTTTGGTTGTTGTTTTCATCAAACATAAGGCCAAAATAATCGTTTTCATCCAGAAATGTGTTATTCCTGTCGTCCAGAGCGAGATACAAGAGTTTGTCATCGTTCTTGATATATAAGGTAATTGGTGAGACAGCATCCTCCCCCTGAATATCGATAGTGGTTGCATCTTGCCACTCCTTCGGGTTGATATGACCGTCGAGATCGGGAACGGTTTGCATCCAGGAGGAGGTGAGCAGGTGACCCATTGCAGAGGGTGTTGCCGGTCCCAACAGAAAAGAATGGCGCGGCGGATTCTCTGTTGCGGGCACCACCTCGTAATAGTAGCTTTGTCCGTTTACGACACTGGTATCGATATAATTATACATCAGGCCCGGAAATGACCGTTCCGACGGATCAACGACCGTCAGGAGTTCCGGCTGCGCAAAGGTATCGGTGGCTTTGTAAATCCGGTAGGATATTCTTTCTTCATAGCCATAGGGTGGTTCCCAGCTGATTACAACCTGGCCGTTATAGCCGCCGGCAAATGTCATCTGATTACAGAAATTCCTCCCCTCACGGGTGGCATAGATATTAAAATCACCATCACGGTTATCGTGCCAGCCATAAAGATAATTGAGGCGATAATCGTTTGTTACGGCCGGATAGATTTGCATGCCGGGCAGGTCATTTATAACGGTGGTGTTATAGGGTTCCGGGTCCCAGGTTTCGAACCTTGTGCCGAGAATATCGAGCTCTCCGGATTTGTTGCCCTGCCACGCCAGAACATACAAAAAATAGCTGACCGTGCAAATAGAGGGTTTTGTGTGCATGGTATAACCAAGTGTATCCTCGAATCTGACCAGCTCGCCCTCTTTCTTCAGATCTTTACGAAAAAGCTGTCCGTGGACGTATATATTCCCGACCGCATCCATAAACTCCCAAAAGAGGGCGAAATCGTAATTGTCTGCAAAAGCGATGGTGGGATGCTGGGAGGTACCGTTCAGATCAGCGCAATTGCTGACCTGCATGGCGGCTTCGCGTGGTTCTCCGTCATCATTAAACCGGCGACAAAATACATCGTTGTGGTTACCGCCGCTGTGTTCGGTCCAGGTAATGATACAAGATCCTCCCCGGTTCATGTCGACATTCGGGTAGAGCTGACCATGGGTGGTGTCTGAATCCACGATAAAGTTCTCTCCCCGGCGTTCGCGGTCGGGATCAAAAAATTGTGCATAAATAAGGCGTTTATCAGGACCCAGGCGCGAATCTTCCCAGCAAACGATCACACGGCCTTTATCATCTGCGGCAATGGCGGGGCGAATTTGAGTTTCCGTTGAGCTGTCATCGTTGATGCGAATGTTTTCGCCGATGGCCTCGCCATTTGCTTTATAGATTTGCATGTAAATATCATTGTCACCATTGCGGTTGTCGGCCCAGACAATGTAAAAATGCCCCCTTCCATCCATAGCCACATCCGGGGCATAGGGCTGAGCGGTACCGGCCGGCTGGTTGACTCTGAAATTTTCGCCCAGGGGAAACCCGCGGCTTGAATATCGCTGGGCAAAGATGTTATTCCTGTCATTGCGCTGGTCGAACCAGGCGCTGATTAGCGGGCCAAATGCGTGCATATCCAGCGCTACATAGCTTTGAGGGGCATTTCCGCTGTCGTCATTAATCCTTATGTCATCGACCATGGTTTTGTTCAGCTGTTGTGCCTGTAACGGAACCTGTGTGGTGAAGAATATCAGGAGTGCAAATACGATGAGATGTACTGGTTTTTTCATGGTGAACCTCCCCAGTGATGAGTTTGCATGATTTGAATAGAGCAGGAAAACAGGGCTAAACTAGTTTACGAATATATGGCAAAAAAACAACAAATAATAAAAAAAAAAAGTTAAACTGTTGCGTTGGGTCACGATTTTCCCCTTGAAAGTGACAATTTTTTCAGCATCCGTCCCATTTTTACATTTTATATGCAAGCGCTGTTGTATTTATGTTCATAATGTGTGAAAGATCTACACCGGTACGGCTTTTCCTGTCTGCATGCTTCTATGAACCGCTTCGGTAAAGGCCATATAGCGCCGGCCCTGTTCAAAGGTGGTCAGCGTTACCTCTTCCTTTCCCCGTATTGCGTTAACAAAGGAGGCTTCTACTCGCCAGTGCCCCTCTTCTTCCGGTGTGACGGGTATCTCTTTGAGCCCTTCCTCGCCGCGCTGGCCGCCGTAGAGTGTATTGTCCGTAATGCGCAGGGTGCCCCTGCTTCCCATCAGCAGAATTTCATCCGCTGCTGCCAAGCCGCAGACGTTTGAGAACTGGAACTGAGCCTGGGCGCCGCATACCATGTCTGCCGTGATATTGAGGTGCTCCGGAATGTGCACCGCTTCCATACAGCCGCATTCCGGATTTTTGCGCATTTTTGCAAAGGTTTTCCCCATGGCAAAGACGCGATCGGCTTCTCCGATCCAGCGCATCAGCGCTTCGTAATAAATGCCCATCATCATGATATTGAGACCGCTATAGCGTATGTTCTGGCGCCAGGTCAGCGGCTGAGCCGGATTGAGAAACGTTCCGCTGCAGACAGTGATATTGACCGCCAGTATATCGCCGATAAAACCGTTATCGATCAACCGTTTTACTTTTTCATCGACTCGCAGCGTAAAAGGCGCCGGCACCAGTTGAGCGACCAGATGCGGCTTTTGCAGTGATGCTCTGTACATCTCTTCCGCTTCCCCGGCGTTCATGGCCATTCTGGCTTCACAGAGAACGTGTTTATCCGCTTCAAGGGCGGCCATCACCGCGGGGTGGTGCAGGTAGGGCCATGCCCCGATTAAGATCGCATTGCTGTCGCCGGCCGTTATCAGATCCTTCCAGTTTTCATAGATGTTGGGGATATTGAATTTTTCCGCCACTTTTTCAGAGGATGTTCGGCTGCGGTTGCAAACGCCGGCAATTTCTACATTTTTCAGCTTTTGCAATTCCGGAATGTGTTTATCCCGGGTATTTTGTCCGGCACCGATAATGCCGATTCGAATGGTTTGGTTTTTCATGTCTTTGCCTTTTTTTAACGTTAACGTCAAAGTCCGGCCGGATATTTCGATTATAGAGCAAAATTCTCAGTATCTTTGCAAAATTGAGTTGATCAGCTTGTATGAATGGTTTTTACCGCTCATATCCAGCGCTGTTTTTAAACCGCCCGGATTGATTACATTGATTTCAAGTACAAAGGGATAGATCAGATCGATCCCCATAAACACTGCGCCTGTTTTTCGATACACGTCACCGATATTTTGGCACAGTTTAAGTTCATTTTCCGAAAGTCGGCAAGGTATAGCGGTTGCGCCGGCGTGTAAATTGTTACGGTGCTGCCTTTTATCGGGCAGGCGTTGATAATAGGTAATGATCTGGTCTCTGCATAGCAGAATACGTTTCTCGCCATCGCGGCTTTTGTCAATGTATTCCTGCATGATGCAATATTGCGATGAATCGTTGCCGGTCATCATCTCCAGGATCACCCTGGCATTGCTGTCATCAGGGTCGAGGAGAAAGACATTGCGTCCCCGGCTTTCCGCCGGCGGTTTGACGATCCACTTTTTTTGGCTATTGCGAAAGAGCTGCCACAAGTAATCCGCATTTTTACTGGCATAGGTCGCCGGTGTTTGAAAATGCGGGTTTGTCGGCAGTGAATATTTATTGCCGAGAAGATGAAGAGCCTCTACGGAATTAATCAAACGCGTCTGCTTTTGCAGTAAACTCAACATCTGAATCTTGTCGAGATAGGATTTACGCATGCCAAAACTCATCAACCAGACCAGGTCAAAGTCGGCGAGATTGGCTGTTATCTGTTCTGCGTTTACCCTCTCATCTATAACCAGAGGCTTTTTGAGGGCGACTGTATCAGCGATGATTTTATCGTGTACCAGTTTTAACGTATCGATATCGCACAAACAGACACTATGGTTGAGGTCGATAGCGGCATTGCAAAGCAGATAGTAGTTATGCGGTTCAATTCGTCCGATTTTATTGAGCAAAAAGCAAATTTTTTTCATAATTACCCGATAGCGTCATTCTTTAATTTGAATTTAGAAAAAAAATTGTATTTTAAAAAGAGTTTTCCTGTTAACACTGATTTAAGGATATGAAAAAGCATGAAAAAGAAAATTCATTTGATCTGCAACGCCCATCTGGACCCGGTATGGCTTTGGCAATGGGAAGAGGGTCTGGCCGAGACGCTCTCGACCTTTCGCATTGCGGCTGATTTTTGTAAACAGCACAAAAATTTTGTCTTTAACCACAATGAATCGATTTTATACCAGTGGATTGAGACGCACGATCCTCTTCTTTTCAAGCGCATTAAAAACCTGGTAAAAGAGAAAAAATGGCATATTGCCGGCGGCAGTTATTTGCAGCCCGATTTAAATGCGCCCTGCGGCGAGAGCCATATTCGGCAGTTTTTATATGGCAAAGCCTATTTCCGCAAAACCTTCGGCATCGAGCCGACAACGGCATATAATTTCGACCCGTTCGGCCAGCCGGAAGGCTATCAGGATATTCTGGCAGGTTGCGGTTTTGACTCGTATATATTCTGCCGTCCCGATTTTGGAAACCGGGAGCTACCTGTGGGGGCATTCTGGTGGCAGGGCCGCAGTGGTAAAAAGATTTTGGCCCGGCGCAGCGATGATATGTACCTGAGCAACGGCAGAATCGATGAGAAACTCGAAAAATGGCTTGACCATTATAAAGACGAGCCCGAGACCATGATTTTATGGGGGATCGGTAATCACGGCGGCGGCATCTCCGAACAGGAATACAAGCGTCTGAAGGCCTTTCAAAAGACGCATAAAGACGACTATAAATTTATCCATTCGACGCCGGAAGCGTTTTTTAAAACGGTCAAGGGCTATGCTGAAACGCTGGAGGTTGAAAAAGGCGAATTTCAGAATATACTGCCCGGATGTTATACATCGATGAGCCGGGTCAAGCGCAGCTTTCGTCAAACTGAAAATCTGATGCAGGCAACCGAGGCGCTGGCCACGTGTGCATGGTGGCTTGGCAAGCATAAATACCCCAAAAAAGAGCTCGACCGCGCCTGGAAGGATATTCTCTTCGCCCAGTTTCACGATATATTGCCGGGATCGGGAATACCGCCTGTGGAAACGGACGCTTTGAACGGTTTGGCGCATTGTCAGGATGAGTTGCGGCGGTTGCGGGCGAAATTGTTCGTTACTGTTTTGAAGGATATGCCACCGGCAGAAGAAGAAACCTCGATCTTCTTCTGGAATCCGCACGGATTTCCGCTTTCCACGGATATGGAATGCGAGTATCACATGTCGACGCAAAACCAGGGAACGCTGGGCACTTGTGAGTTGATTCTTCGCTCCGGCGGCAAGCCGATAAAAGCACAGCGCGAAAAGGAGCACTCCAATCTGGCTATGGATTGGCGCGTAAGAGTCTCCCTGCCGCTGGCCCTTGAGCCTTATGGGTTTTATCGGGTTGATGCCACCTGGAAAAAGCGCCAAAAACCGCAAGTATGGGAAAATCCGCCGCTGAACAAGGAACGATTGCATTTAAAATCCAAAGCACTCTCCGTTCAAATCAATCCGGAAACCGGTCTGGTGGATTGGGCCGGGCCGTCGAAATCGAAAGCGTCCTATTGCGGCGCCGGGGCCTGTTTACCGGTGGTCTTTGCCGATCGCGATCATAGCTGGACAAGCGGCGATCCCGATCATTTGCCGCAGGGCGCCTCGGCAGATGGCGGCTGGGGGGAACCGGCCGGAACCTTTCGACTGGCCGACAAGAGTCAGATGCAGGATATTTTTGCTTCGGCAAGGGATCGTACGACGCAGAAAAAGGGCGGGCAGCCGCCCCTGGCGATTATCGAAGACGGCCCCGTGCGCACCATTGTCGAGGCGGTTTTCGTCTGTCACCGCTCCTATATCGTGCGCCGATATATTTTCAGCAAACATCAGGATCTTTTTGAATTTCGCGACCGCGTATTCTGGCAGGAAAAGGATTCGATGCTCAAGATCGCCATTCCGCTCAATTTCGACGCGGACTATACCCTGAGTGAAACGCCCTGCAGCGCCATCAAGCGAGAGAAAGATGATTCCCTCCATCGCGAACGGAGCAATCAACGCTGGATTGCGGCTGCGGAAAAACGCGCCAACGGAAAATATATGGGCGTCGTCAACCGGGGAAGCTATGCGCACAGCCTGTACAAAAACACGCTTTATCTCAGTGTTCTGAGATCGCCCGCCTATACTTCTTTTGATTTGAACAAAGCGTATGACATTTACAGCAAGCGATTCATTCCCAGACAGGACCAGGGTGAGCATGAGGGTATCGATTTCGGTTTTGTTTTCGGCCATACACCGGATGAGAGCAATCTGTCGCGGTTGGCGGCACAGTTTAACGTTCCACCCCAGGTGTTTGTCTATTATCCGGGACAAAACAAGGCAAAAAAACGGGAATCCTCACCAGAGTCGTTTTTACAGGTACTGCCCGCCGGCATCAGAATAACCGCCATCAAAAAGGCGGAGAAAGGAAATTTTCTCCTGGTCAGGTTACAAGAGTTGACCGGACAAAAAACAACCGCGACGCTGTATCTCAAGAGCTTGAAAAAGAAAATCGAAATTGAGGTTGATGCCTGGAGTCTACAAACTGTAAAAATTCACCGCAAAACGGGTGAATTTTTCAAGGTCAATCTGATTGAACAGGCGGAGAAATAGATCATTTTCGGGATATGGATTGTTTACCGGTATAGATCACGTCCGTGTTATCCTGAATCGAATTTTTTGAACGGAATGCTTTACAACGAAAAGGATGGTATGTATGCTGCAAGCCAAGGATTTCAATACCGATCAACTGGAAGGAACGCTGCACAGGCTGTATGATTCCATTTACAGGGTTGTGGAGAACCTAGACATCACTGTGTGGTCTACAAATGAGCCGCTTCCCTTTGAAAAGCGGCAGCAGGGGAATAAAAAAGAGATCAAACCGGGAGAAAAATGGGGAGAGTTGTTCGATTGTGCCTGGTTTCATTTTCGCGGCAAGGTACCCAAAGCCGCTGCCGGTGAAAAGGTGGTTTTGTTGCTCGATGTAAACGGCGAGTTGTGCGTGTATGATCAAAAGGGAACGCCGGTAAGAGGATTGACCACGACCAGTTCATTTTTCGATTTCAGGTTGGGCAGACCCGGGAAACGGGTTTTTCCCTTTATCAAAAAAGCAAAAGGGGGAGAACGGGTTGATCTCTGGGCCGATGCGGGCAACAATGATCTCTTCGGCAATTTTATGAAAAACGGCACCGTTGAACAGGCGGATATTGCCGTTTGTGATGAACCGGTACGTCAGTTGTCTTATGATTTTGAAGTTCTCTTTGATCTCTGGAAGGTGTTACCGTCTGAATCCGTCCGCTCGGCGCAGGTTTTTCGCGCTCTTTTTGAGGTGACTCAGGTTCTCGAGGGCGACCTGACCGCAGGTGTGAAAAGGGCACAGAAGATTTTGGCGCCGTTACTGGCGCAAAAGGCGGGGGATACCGGCTTGCAGATCAGCGCTATCGGCCACGCGCATCTGGACCTTGCCTGGATGTGGCCCATCCGTGAGACGATTCGCAAAGGGGCACGCACTTTTTCCACCGGCCTGGAATTAATACAGCGCTATCCCGATTACAGATTCGGTGCCACACAGCCGCAGCTCTATCAATGGATGAAGGAACATTATCCGGGATTGTACCGAAAAATCAAACAAAAAGTAAAGGCCGGCAAAATCGAGCCTCAGGGGGCGATGTGGGTTGAATCGGATACCAACCTGACCTGCGGAGAATCGCTGATACGCCAAATCCTGTACGGCAAGCGTTTCTTTAAAGAGGAATTCGGCGTTGATGTCGATTATATATCGTTGCCGGATGTCTTTGGCTATTCCGGTGCTCTGCCGCAGATACTGGCCAAAAGCAATATAGCCTATTTTATGACGCAAAAATTGTCCTGGAGCCTGATAAACGACTTTCCCTATCATTCCTTTCGCTGGAAGGGCATTGATGGCTCTTCGGTTTTGGCGCATATGTTGCCTGAAGAGACCTATAACAGTTCGGCGGCTCCGCGGGCGGTCGAGAAAATAGCGCGAAACTACCGCGACCGGGATGTCTCCGGTCACACCCTGATGCTCTTTGGTATTGGTGATGGCGGCGGCGGCCCCGGTGCCGAGCACCTGGAGCGGTTGAAGCGTGAGAAAAACCTGCAGGGATTGTCTCCGGTGGTTCAGGAAAGCATGGCAGCGTTTTTTGAAAAATGGAGCCGGGATGCGGAAAAATTTCAAACCTGGATCGGCGAACTCTATCTCGAACGCCATCAGGGCACCTTTACCACCAATGCGGAGAGCAAGCGCTATAACCGCCTGATGGAGAAAATGCTTCGCGAAGTGGAATGGTCAGCATCGCTGGCTACATTATTCGATAAAGCACCTTATCCGGAAAAAAAACTGGAATCGATCTGGAAGCGGGTTTTGCTCTACCAGTTTCACGATATCCTGCCCGGTTCCTCCATCAAGCGCGTTTATGACGAGAGCCTGGCAGATTATGCCGAGATGGAAAAACAGTTACGTCAAATGGATCAGCAAAACAAAAATGCTATTGCGGCTCTTATCGAAAGCCAGGATTTTCGTCATCCGCTTGTCGTTTTTAATTCGCTTTCATGGAACAGAAACGAATGGATGCACTATGGCGATAACTGGTATCGCGTCGATGTACCGGCAATGGGGTACCGCACCATAGAGGCGGAACTCGAGCCGGCTCTGGAAGAAAAATTGACGGCCCGGGAGCGGTTGCTGGAAAACGATCGTCTGCGCGTCAGGTTCAGTGCCAAAGGTTCCCTGAGCTCTGTGTATGATAAATCACTGCGGCGCGAGGTGCTGGCCGGGGGAGAGGAGGGTAACCGATTTGTCGTTTATCGGGATAAAGGCGATGCCTGGGATTTTCGCGTCGACTATACCGAGATCAAGCCCGAGTCGCTTCGCCTGCTCAAGTCGACGGCTGTGATTGAGGGCCCCTGTGCGGTTATCAAGCAAGAGTATGAGTTTGGTCATTCCAGGCTTTATCAGGATATTGTTCTGAAATCCGGCAGCGATTTCATAGAGTTCGACACCCGGGTGGATTGGCGAACGCCTGAAACCATGCTGCGGGTACAGTTTCCGGTTGCCGTGTTTGCCCTCGAATCCACCAGTGAAATTCAGTTCGGCAGCATAAAAAGACCGACGCATACCAATACGAGCTGGGACATGGCCAGGGACGAGATTCCGGCGATGAAATGGGTCGATCTTTCACAACGGGATTTCGGCGTCGCCCTCTTGAATGACAGCAAATACGGCCACCGTATCAAGGGACATACGATTGACCTGAATCTGTTAAGAAGCGTGCCCTACACGGGAACGCGTGTGGTAAGCGATAAGATGGTCAGGCCCGGAGAGCCGCATCATGCGTTTACGGATCAGGGAGAGCATTCTTTTCGTTATGCCTTGATGCCGCATGCCGGTGATCATATACGCGGCAGGGTTGTGCAACGGGCATTCGAATTTAATCTGCCACTCACGGTTACAGAGACGACTGCTCACAAGGGTCATTTACCCGCTGCCATTTCCTTTGTCAATGTTGAGGATGACCGGGTGGTTGTGGAGACGGTCAAGCAGGCGGAAAACGGAAAGGCTCTTGTATTGCGCTTTTACGAATCCAGTGGCGCCAGAGTAGAGACGCGGGTCCATATCACCTTTCCGGTCTCTTCGGCATATGAGGTCAATTTGCTGGAAGAAGAGGAGAAACAGCTCAGGATTTACGATCACGGTTTTACCCTGATCCTGCAGCCATTTAAGATCAAGACGGTCAAGCTGGTTTAGAATCGTTCGGGGGCAGCGCTTTTCAACCGGATTGCCGGTCGGGTATCGGAAAAGAGACTCGCACAAAGGCGCAGAGCCACAAAGGAATGAATTCAGCCGGGTTTTTCGCATACCGATAAAAAACGGGTTATAGAATTATTTGCCTGGGCATTCCTTGAGAAAGAATTGCCTCACGCCCAGGCGCCAGGGAGCAAGATGGGTTTGGGGTTTGTTTTTGTGGCAACGCCTTGCCGGGTGTGGTGGTGCATCGTCCGGTGCCCAATGGTGGTGCACAGGGTGAAGGAACCCCCGGCGTTGCGGGGTTGTAAACATTTTTTGTTGATTTAAACGAGCCCCTATATTTGTGCAATATGGCATTATCAACGGGGGGCTTTATATCAGACCATGGCAACGCCCTGGTGATCCATACGACCCAGAATCGAGCCCTGAAAGGGCGATGTCATGTATCCATGGAAACGGAAATTGTATTATTAGAACGCAAAACGCAGAGGCCGCAAAAGCATTGCAGAGGGAAAGAGAGAAAGAGGAATCAATGAAAAACGCATTATATCAATTAACACGATTTAACTTGACAGATATTCATTTTTATTTTACATTATAATTGTAAGGAGTTCAACTCTCCAGTTGTATAAAATAAAGGGGATGAAAAATGCTTTCGTCTTTCGTCTTTCGTCTTTCGTCTTTCGTCCTTCGTCTTTCCGCTTTTTGCTTTCCATTCTGATTTACTTTTCTATGATTAATTTGTGTTTTGGTCAGACTAGAGAACCTTGCTGTGAAAATCACAATTTCAGCGGAGAGTCTTGTTCAGAAATTGTAGGTGTAAAGGATTA
>WJMF01000097.1 GCA_014728085.1 Candidatus Zhuqueibacterota bacterium | reverse complement strand
TATCAGGCTCTATTCAATGATTTGTCCGCCTGGACGTTTAGCCATAACGACTGGGTGGATGGGGTGCCGGCGTTTGCACAGGAACCGAACAGTTTCAGCCAGGATCCGCTGTTTGTGTCACCGGTGTTAGCAGGACCTCCGAAAGGCTACCAGGTGCAGCCGCTGTCGCCGGTCATCGATGCCGGAACGGTGGTGAATCCGGCTGTGGCGGATGATTTTAGCGGTATCTCGCGGTCGGATGATGCCGCACCGGATATCGGGGCATTCGAATTTCTGGCCGATGGGGTCATGGTACAGCTCAAAGCCTTTTTACAGGGTCCCTTTGATGCGGATGGTGACAGCATGACGACAGAGCTCATCGATGCGGATCTGTTGCCGCACGAGTCGCCGTTTGCCGGGGATCCGGTTTCGCTCACGGCTTTTCCCAACGATTCAACCGATTGTGTCGATTGGGTGCTGGTCGAATTACGGGATGAGAATACACGGGCCGTGCTGACAAACCAGAGTGGCTTTGTGCTGAAAAACGGATCGATCATCACTGCAGACGGCTGGCAGGCGTTTGTCTTTGACGGCGTGGCAGATGGTTCCTATGTGTTGTCTGTCAAGAGCCGCAACCATCTCGATATCATGTCGCGGTTGGCGGTGGCGCTAAATCATGCAGCAATGACGAGCTATGATTTTTCCACAACCTCCGATCAGGGGTTTGGAACGAACAGTCAGATTCAACTGGATGCACATGTCTGGGGCTTGATTGCCGGGGACAGCAATCAGGACGGATATCTGACCACACAGGATTATGTGCTGTGGTATAATGATCAACAAAATAGTGTCAGCGGATATGTGGATACGGATCTCGACGGTGATGGCATCGTCGATATTTTGGATTTTCAATTATGGCAGAGCAATGCGAGGGAGGGGTATTGATAACGTGTGAACGTGCGAACGTGCTAATGGAAAAGATTGCAGCCGGAATCTAACAGTCATATAATGGGGAAATGCTATGGTTAAGACGAAAACCTAATTCTTGTATGCTTTATTAATACTGGTGGAGTGTTTTTTTTGCTCCTCTGACGTTTCGCTATAGGGTCATCGACAATGCCCGTCCGTGACAGCGGGTTGCCGCAGACAATGAGGGCGACGGATTTAATGATTTGTTTGCCTCTGTCGACCAGGAATCGGGCGAAGCCGCGAGTGCATACGGTATCTATTGGTATGCCTATCCTGACTGGCAACGCTATTCCATTGACAGCAATGTCAACTTTCGTGCCGATGATTTCCTAATTCATGTCACCAATTTATGACATGATTACATAAATTTTTAGGCGAAGAATATCATGCCAAACAGGCATGGTTGCTCTTTTTATGAGTCAATGCGTATCACGCCCTTTATCATAAATTGCTTGACATAGTTGTTTGTTTTGCTTTTTATAATACTATACGGTCACCGGCAGGAGGGATAAACCATGTCGAGAATAATTTTTCTGGTTTTTATGGTCAGTACGATGCTATATGGGACTGATCTTACTTTGAAAACGAGTCATCAGGTTCAATCTGATGAACTGGAAAACATTGATATTAATCAAATGACCTTATGGTTCAGCAACAATGGATTGTTTACCGGCCCGCGAGAGCTTGACTTTAAGAGTTTGGAATATCCATCATCAAGCAATAAAACATTGATTTTTTCCGCCGGATTAAATGTCTGTGGAAAGGTCGATGGAGAAATTCGAACTGCAGCTGCATATTATTCGAGCGAGTTTTCACCCGGCTCTGTTATGATAGATAAAAGTCCGGCTCCTCCCGGTGATTCCAGCAGGAAAATCTACAAAATCAGTAAATATGATACCGATTTCAGCAATTGGCCGATACAATTGGGGGCTCCCGCAGATGCAAATTCCGGAAAACCTCTGTTCATGGGTGATCAGCAAGTCTGGTTTGTGTTTAATGATGCTGATCGGGAAAAACACAGAAATGTGAATAATACAGATCCGCTTACTCTTGAGATTCAGACTCTGATTTGGGGATTTGATATGGATGGTGCCATGGGCAATACGATTTTTCTTCGCTATTATCTGATAAATAAAGGATCAGCCGTCATTACCGATGCTCATACAGGTCTCTTTACTGATGGTGATTTGGGATATGCTGGTGATGACTATGTGGGGTGTGATTCTACGCTTGCTCTCGGATATTATTATAATGGTCAAAAAGTTGACAAAATATATGACAAGCCGCCGGCATTTGGATTTCAACTGTTAAAATCTCCTATGGCAGCCGGCAAAGAAATCGGTTTGACGGCATTTGCCGGATTCGCCTGAGGACGTTTCCCTCAATGTCCCAGTTTGGGGCAGGAAAATAGTTATCTGGAATTATACAACTTTATGTCGGGTCTGCAAATCGATGGTTCGCCGTTTATTGATCCGATAGTAGATCAAAAAACTCGATTGATGCTGTGTGGCGATCCTTTAACGGGAGAAGGCTGGACTGCAGATGATTTATGGCCTCCGGGTGATCGATACTTTTTTATGAGTTCCGGTCCTTTCTCTTTGGCTCCCGGTGATACCCAAACTGTAACGTATGCCCTGACTGCAGCTCAGGGTGCTGATCGAATGGAAAGTTTTCGACTTTTAAAGCTCTATAGTAAAAAAGTAAAGTGGTTTTATAAACATAATACCTCTCCTCCGATAATGAAAAATTCTGATTTTTATGTTTCCCCGGAATATCCCCGCATCGTACTGTATTTCGATGATTCGGCAGAATCTTTTGATCATCCTTTGTATTCTTTTGAAGGGTATAATCTCTACGGCGGGGAGAGCGAGACTGGTCCCTGGTATTATCTGCACACTTTTGACAGAATAAACAGCTTTTCGTCAGTGTTTGAAGAAAAATTCGACGAAACAGATGAAACGGTCCACCTGATAGAAACCGCAAAAGGTGAAAACAGTGGTCTGCAATATTATCATTTTATAAATACTGATTATAACGGCGATGTGCTTTTACCCGGCAAAACCTACTATTTTGCACTGGCCGGCTATGCGATAGCTGAAGACGAGAAAGCGGTTCCCAGGGTCATTGAGAGCAAGAAAAAAGTTGCAAAATGTCTGTATACAATGCCGATTCTGGGAGCTGAAGGGAGAGCCGGATGTGGTGATTCGATACCTGTCACCCAAGCCGGAAGCGGGGGATGTGAAGATATTAAAGTCAAAATAATTGTGCCTGAAAATCTAAAACGTCACAAATATCAGTTGTCGCTTGAGAGCGCCGCAGAAACAGGGTTCTGGAATTTACAGGATGTGGAATCTAACGAGTGGTTGGTCCGGGGAAAACGCTTGAGTGGTTCTGTTGTTTACCGATCTCCTGTTTTTGATGGGTTCTCTGTGGAAATTTATCCTCCATTTGACAAAGACTGCAGTTATGAATTCGAAACGCCGGCCAATGAACCGGAGACCGGAATTACAAAAGCTCAATTGGATCGAATCTCCGTATTCCCGAATCCCTGTTTTGGGTATAATGCAGTCGCAGAAGGGGATCAACAATATGTCACCATATCTCCGTTGCCTCGCTCCTGTATTATCAGAATATTCAGTTTATCCGGTTCTCTGGTACGCACATTGAATCACAAGAATACCTCTTTTCATCAATGGGATCTGAAAAACAGGCATGGGAAAGCGGTTGCAAGCGGTTTATATATTTTGGTGATAGATATTCCTGATCTGGGACAGCACCTGTTAAAGTTGGCCGTTGTACAAAGAGAATAGCAAATCGGCAAGGTCAATGAGCGTCTGACCGAGGAAATCGGCAAGGTCAATAAACGCATCACCAATGGGTTGGATATCAGTTTTCCAGCGGACATCCGAGTATTCTGTCACATTGTCGCACCGAATCGAACCGAAAACATCGAGCATATAACCAAAAGTAGGATTCTCGGTACCGATCCCCACAGCATGGCTAAAACAGGATTTTGCTCCATGAAAATAGGTTCTTCCGAATAATGAGTACTTTTTTAACCGCTGAGAAAACGCCAAGAAACGCCGAGAAACGCCGAGAAAAAAATGGTTAATAATGAAACTTGATGAATGAACAAATACAATAATAGGTTTGGCAATAAAAATCCATCGCCAACTTGGCCCTGGATTATTAGAATCCGTTTATCAAGCCGCTTTGGCGTATGAACTGCAAAAAGCGAATATAAAATTTGAAAAAGAAAAAGGATTACCTGT
>WJMF01000096.1 GCA_014728085.1 Candidatus Zhuqueibacterota bacterium | reverse complement strand
CTTTAGCCAAGTCTATACACTCTGAAAAAATTGCTCTCCATAACCCGTGTTTTTAGATGGTTTTTATAATATAAGATTTTACCGGGAATTGTAAATATATTTTTGAGGGAAAAAAGAAAATCCCGCACAGAGCTCACCAAGCCGCAAAGCACATGTTCGTCGTTCCGCCTTTAGGCGGCATCCCGCACTATCTTTATTGGTCTGATAAAGGAAATGAAAAAGTCCATCCTGTACCTTATAATATATCGCTGCGAAAAAGATGGGCCTGAGGCCCATCCTACTCCTACTCCTGCAGGAGAAATAAATTGGTCTATATAAATAAAATTCCCTTTTCCCCTTGACGTTTCTGTGTCTTTGTGCGAGGCATTTTTTTAAATCAAAAATGAACTGGTTATCAAAAATTAAATTCAATATATTATAATCGAATGGTTTTATCAGATTCATATTCTGAATAACCCTGATTGACGTTTATGAATATGTTTGTTCAATAAAGCAAAGAGAGGATCCACACCATGAAAACCGGAAACCCAGTTACATATGGACTGGTCCTGGTCTTCAGCGCGCTGTCCTTCTTGTCCGCTTTTGCCGGGGAGGTCGCGGTTGAAGATTTGACAAAATGGAGTTTTTACGGAACAGGCTCCGGCAAGGTCGAGCGGGGAATGTTCTACATGAAAGAAGAGCGCGACAGTAAAGGCGTGATGATCATAAGCCCTGAGGCTTACGGTGAGAACCTTACGGTCAGATATCAAGTTATGCCGATGTCAGCCGCCAGCGTTTGTGTCGTCATTCTCTCCGCCTCTGACTCGGGAGACGGAAAGGCCTTAACGCTACCAAGCGGTTATGACGGCGCAATGGGACACTGGATTCAACATGTAAGGAACTATTTCTTCGCCTTCCACAACGCAGCTCACAATGCAACACCATTTGCAATCCGATTTCCGGAGAAAAGGACAATCGGACAATGCGAAGAGAATCTATTAAAGGCCGGAGAGTTTTACAGCATCGAGGCAGGGCGTCATGAGGAAAGATTGTGGTTAAAAGTAAATGGTCAGCTCATCTTCGAGGGGCACGATGAAAATCCTCTCGGCGCCGGGCACATTGCCTTTCGCATTCGCGGACTGAGTGAAGAACCCGCCTCTTGCTTGATAAGAAAGGTTACGATCGAGTCTTCCGGGAACGATGAAGGGGCTGAAGGCGATGCCGTACACCGCGCACCTTAACTCAATCGTTCTACGACCTCACCGGAAGCTTTGCCACCCTCTCTGTGTCCATTATGGCGGTGTTGATCATCGAGTTGCTTTCAGAGGATTTTGCTGCTGGAGTGGTCTTGCAGCCCGGGAAAGGGTCTAACCAATCGCCGGGATGCGGTTTTTCAGTCGAGTAATATATAAACATAATATTAACATGAACCGGGACCTATGCGAAAGCTCCTCTGTAAGGGATGACGACGGAAAGACCCATCTCTTCTGTTCACGCATGCTCAGCAAAGATTCCGTTCGACAAGGCATGGCGAAGAAACAGCGAGATTGTGCATTATATTGCCAAGCCGGAAAATCCGTTCGAGTATGTCAGCATGATACAGCTGAATATATTCAGCTTTTTACTTGTAACTATGGGCTAAAATAAATACAATATAAATAGTTGTGTTATTCTGCAAATGATAGGGAAACGCTTTTAAAGAGCAAAGCAAAAGCACAGCATGATCAAGGGTCGACTCTGCTCTCTTCATTGATAGATTCTTACGGGGTTCAAGCAGGATAAACAGCAAATCAGCCGATATCACCTACGTTCTCAGGTACCGTTTTAGCATCAGTAACGATCTTTGTTATATCGCACTTGCTTTATTGCCCTTTATACTTGACATTTTCAAGTGTCAGGGGTTCATCCAATATTTTTAACCATTGTGTTTCCCCTGACTGTAGCAACGGTCTGCAGTGCATATCAATGACCGAAAATATTGACATACACCACTCTCAGCCTTTACATGAAAGGAGAAAGAGATGCGAAACAGATATATTGTTCCGGCTATTGTTTTATCTCTGATATTAGTCGTTTCCATCGGTATAGCACAGAATCTCTATGATAATCCTGAAAGTGTGGTGTATGATGCGGTCAGGAACCGCTATCTGGTCTCAAATACCGGGAGTGGCAGGATCGTCGCTGTCGACAGCAACGGGACGCAGAGCAGCTTTAATAACGATCAATCCTCGATCCGGGGCCTGCACATCATGGGCGATACTCTCTATGCAGCGGCAAATGCAGGTGTCGTTGCCTTTGATCTGGCCGGCGGTACCAAACTTTTCACCATAGCCATTACGGGTCGCGCTTTTCTCAATGATATTACCTCCAACGGTGAGGATCTGCTATACGTAACAGATACGGGAGGTGGTGTCATTTACAAGGTCCATCCGGCGGACCAGTGGTATGATACCGTAGCGAACGGACTCTCCTCTCCCAATGGCATATATTATGATGAGGCCAATCATCGCCTTGTCGTGTGCTATTGGCGCGCAAATTCTCCCATAAGCACCGTTAATCCCCTGTCCGGAACGGTGACGACTCTGGTCAATACAACATACAGCAATCTGGATGGTTTGACCATGGACAAAGAGGGCCGGTTTTACGTTTCCTCCGCCGGCAGCGGATCGGTCTATCGCTATGATAACGCCTTTGCCGATCCTGCGGAGCTCTTTTCAACGGGACATGCGGCACCGGCGGATATATATTTTGACCCTGTCAATGATGTTCTTGCCGTACCGAATTTTAATGCCAATTCGGTGGACTTTATCCCTGTTGAGCCGCCGGCCATACCGCAAACGATTGTGACCAACACCAACGATTCAGGACCGGGCTCCCTTCGTGAAGCGATGACGGTGGCCATGTCGGACACTGATTCGGATACCATTGTATTTGACATCCCCGCCTCAGACCCGAATTATGACGAGACCACCGGTGTTTGGACCATCCGGCCTGCGACCACCTTGCCCGAAATCGATCAGGGGCTTCTTGTCATTGACGGGCACACGCAAACCCAAAACCGCGGTGACACCAATCCCGATGGTCCCGAGATCGAACTGGATGGAAGCAACGGCGGGAATATACATGCATTCGATATTACCTCGAAAAAGAATAGAATCCGCGGATTGATTATCAATCGATTTTATTTAGCATTTAATATCTCGGGTAAAAATGCCACCGGTAATTTTATTGAGGACAACTATATCGGTACTTCTGCGGACGGTTCAAGCGCGCGTTCCAATTTAACCGGTATTCACGTTCGCTATGGTGCATCCGGAAACCGGTTGGGTCTTGCTCAACGCGGCAATGTGATATCCGGTAATTCTTATGCCGGCATTATTATTGGTCCCGATGCGCATCGTAATATGATACAGGGAAATTATATCGGCGTCGACAAGAGAGGCAAAACCGCACTGGGAAACATGTTTAACGGCATTATGGTCATCGGAAATTCAAGCGAAAACCAGATCGGCGGCAGCCTGAACGGAGAGGGGAATATCATTGCCGGGAGCAAAAGCCACAATAACCTCTTTCTCGGCAATGGCGTTCTCATTCAGGATTCCGAGCGAAATGCTGTCGAAGGCAATTATATCGGCACCGACGCAGTTACGGGGCGTGCAGTTGCCAACGTATTGCACGGTGTGGCCATTCTTGGCGGCGGACACAATACCATTGGCGGCGCCTCTGACCCATCCGGAAATGTTATTTCCGGTAACAGCAAACATGGCATTTTAATCGGCCAAAGTACTGCAAATATTGTCAAGAACAATAAAATCGGTACAGGTACACAAGGGCAGGCGGAAATAGGCAATCTATCCTCGGGTATCTGTATCAATGACGGGTCGCGCAATAACGTCATAGGACCGGGCAACCTGATTTGCCACAATGCCGAGCACGGCGTGTTGGTTGAGCATGATTCTACACTGAACAATCAGATCACGGAAAACTCTATCTATGATAACGGCGGTAAAGGAATAGCAACTATTGACGGGGGCAACCGGCAGCTCAATCCGCCTGTTTTCACCGAAATTACGACCAACCATGTTCGCGGACAAACCTATCCGAGCAGTGCCGTCGAGATTTTTTCTGATGATGAAGATGAAGGGCAGTCATTTCTGGGACGCACCACATCGCGTCCGAGTGGTGAGTTTTATTTATCGGAACCGGTGACCGGACACAATGTATCCGCGACAGTGACGGATGATCATGGCAACACATCGGAATTCGGCTCATCGCTCAACACCGTGGTGAACCAGGAAGACCCGGTTTTACCGCAACAGTTTTGCCTTGACCAAAATTATCCGAATCCATTCAACCAGGGCACAACAATAGCCTATCAGCTGGCCCGCGACGGACATGTTCGATTAACGATATTGAATATCAAGGGTCAGAAGGTCATTGCGTTCGATTCGAATGAGAAAAAAGGCCGGCACCGGATACAATGGGATGGGCGGAACCACGACGGTAAAACCATGCCGAGCGGACTCTATTTATATCGTCTCGAAACGGAGGGCCGGCGTGTGGTGAAAAAACTGATCCTGACGCGCTGAGCTGCGGCTCTGCATCCGCAAGCGGATAAGGTATCCGCCTGAATCCCGGGTGAATTGTCTGACTAGGGTTGTTTCCTCGCATCCTTTTCGACATTGGCCGTTTCAGCGGGAAAGCAGCCGGATATAATTCTGTTTGCCATAGTCCGATGGAATTTCGCTATGAATAGCGAAGGGGGCCGGAACCAGCTGCTTCGGTTACGGGGCATTCCGGCAAACGCTTTTGCCATCGTCTCTGGTTCCGAATGCCTTGACAATGGGACCGCCTGCACCAAGCCACAAAGGCCCTGTTTGTGGTTCCGCCTTTAGGCGAGTCTACACACTCTGAAAAAATTACCCTCCATAACCGCAACAAAAAGAAGGATTGAATATTCTGCAATCACGGAGTGCAGTAGTGTAAAAAGATATATGTACCCGTCAGAATAGCGGTCTTTTTGAATTGACATCCTTGTGGGTAGATTCCGCCTGAAGGCGGTACTACCAACCTGCGATCCGCACCACACCCGGGGTCCTTCGGACACCCGGGGAGG
>WJMF01000095.1 GCA_014728085.1 Candidatus Zhuqueibacterota bacterium | reverse complement strand
GTTGTGTGACCGTTCTCCAGCTTGTCCTGCAAAAAATGAAGGATATCGTTCAAATCGACAAATCTATCGGAAGTTTTGATCTTGGATACAAGTTGGCCAAGGGTTGTTTTTTTATCCTTTTCTGTTTTCAGAGGATAAACAGGCAGACCAAATCGCAGCAGATCAATTTTTTCTTCCCGGGTGTTCAGAATGATATTTTTTATCGTGTCGTACCATAACAGAGATCGGTTTTGTATGGGGTGAACCGTGAGAAACAAAGTAGCCGGCAGCTTGTATTTACGCAGCAACGGATATGCGGTCAGATAGTTGTCCCTGTATCCGTCATCAAAGGTGATCACCGCAACCGGTTTACCGCTTTCGTTCTTTTTTTGTTCCAATGCCTCGTCCAGGGAGACGATTTTATAGTGTCGTGCCAGATAGCGGAGCTGAAGGTCAAAGATTTTTGCCGGTACGCTGAGATTGAAAAAATTTTCATCATCATCGTTTATTCGGTGATAAGCGAGGATAACAATACCTTTTCGGCCATTGATGCTTCTGAAAAGCCATACGATACCGCTGTAATAGCAGATGACGCTGATAACGGTTTTGAACGACATTTTAAACAGTGCAAACATGGTTTCAGGTTTTCCAGAACAGATTAATGAGATGTTTTTTCAATTTTTCATTGTTTTTCTGCAAATTTTTCGACGTCCACCACGTTTTTCCCTTTTCGATCTCGACATCCGGTGGCCGCTGAACCGCCCAGGCTTGCCTGACTTTATCCCGGTATTTATGGGTAGAACCGATGACTCTTGCCGGCACACCGATGGCGATGGATTCCGGCGGAATGTCGGAAATCACCACAGAGCCGGTAGCAACAATGGAGCGCTTTCCGATTCTTACGTTTGGCAAAATCACCGCATTGGCTCCGATAACGCAGTCGTCTTCTATTATAATCGGACCCAGCAGCTGTGCATCCGGAATTTCATCGCGCAAAATCCAGGCACCGCCGTCATGGGTCATAAATCCGACATTGGCCGCTATGGTGACGCGGTTACCGATCTTGATCAGATAGGGTTCGGTGCCGAGATCGGTTGGAATAATGCTGCAATTGTCGCCGATTTGGGCGCCCTGCTTGCGGAAATAGTCAGCAATGGTAAAGCGGTCGTACTTGTGCAGCTCCAAGGCGTTTCGCAGTTGCCGGTATTTGTTTATAAATAGTCTGTAGAGGGTTTTCATTTGATATGTCCGTCTTTTTTAGAGAATCCGGGCCAACTCTATGGCCATGATGTCATATCTTTTTGTATTCAAGTGCATCGCTATTTTAGACATGTGCGATTTTCGGTTGATGGTTGGTTATTTTTTGTTTCAGGATTCTTGCCTGTTGTATCCCTGCAAGAATGAGTGATAAATAATTATTTTCCGTAAAGGTGCCGGATACGATTTCAATGTGGTCATTGAAATAGGATTCTATAAATGATCCGGGTACCGAGGCACTATCCAGATAGTCGATATCCTGTAATGTCTCGGGTGCTGATCGTATCATTTCGATCAGATTTAAAATTCCCGGCGATGATCTTGCATACTTCGGATCCCAGGCGAGCTTGAATCCATAGGCGGTTTTATTATAAACGAGACCGACAGACGAAGCGATAGCCTCGTCATTGAGGAGCAATTCGGTAAAAAAGACCTTGTCATGACGGGCGAAATTATGAATCATGGTTTTAAAAAAATTGTGATCTGCAGAGCTGGAAAGCAGGGAAGAAGCGCGGGCGCCTTTCCAGCCCAGGTCTTCCAGATAGAGAAAACGGTCAATGTGTTTTTCCCAGTCTGCATCACCTCTTATGATTTTCCAGGTAACCTTTCCTTCCTTTTGCAATAGTTTGTGACGTCGTTTGTTGTTTTTGATGTTTTTTTTGCTCATCATATGGTTGAGAAACTCATCCCCTCCTGTGTCGGGTCTAAAAATATAGCGTTTGAACCGTTCATATTCTATCCAGCGCAAGGATGGTTGAGGGTTGTTTAAGAACGGTTTCCACGCCTGATCTTCCTGCAGATTCAAGGCCTCGAGAATCTGAATATTATCCTCTTTCAGATGATTAAAAATTGCCTTGAGAACGGGTGCGGTGTATTGTTCATGCGTTAGAAATCCGGTTGTGGCGGTATGCAGAGATCTGAACAGCATCATATGATGAAAGGGGATGGAACGGCTAGCCTTGCTTTTTTGAATAAAACCCACTGCTGCCAGGTCGTTATTTTGCCGGGGGAGCTCCGCTTTGATCATATATGTCGAATTTCCGGGTACCAGGTATTGCAGCGCCGGCAGCATAAAGTCCGGCGAGAGATAGACGTTGGCTGCAGATGTGTACGGTTCAAGTTTCCGCCACCGTTCGATCAGATTGTCATCGATCTCCGCCGTGTTGATTGTGGAAACGGCGATTTCAGTTATTTCCGATGATTTTATCATAACGGGCCATAATTGGTTTTAAGGACTGTTTATTCTCTAAATGGTGCCGCACTCTGTTTTTCCATGCCGGAAATTTTATATGCATCAGGGTCGAGCTGAAATGATTGGAAACCGTAAATTTGTGTATGTATGGAATCGGAATGATATTCCATAATTTTTTATACTCTTCTTCACCGCGCAAGAAATGGAATAGAGCCGTATCGTCTTCAAAACAATCGCGAATCAGGTTCATCAATAAAATTTTTCCGCAGGAATAGGCAAAGAAGCGATTGTCAAATCCGGTTATCCAGTCTTCGTATCTGTTTTGATAACCAAACCCATAGCGGTAGGCAATCGGCATCTCATCCAACAAAAGGAACGATACATCAAGCCATCCGTGTTCTTTTATCGCATTCATCAGGTTGAGGTGAAATTTTTGTGTCAGGCGATGTTGCAGCAACTGCGGGCGGTATGACCTGCTTTGAATTTGGAAAACAGTATCGAGATGTCTTCGGGTAACCGCTTTGCCCCGAAAGCGTTGAAATTCCACTTTTCCCAGGGCCTGCAGACGTTTGATTTTCTTTCTCAAATCTTTACGAAGGTTTTTGGATAATGAGCGATGAAATTCATCCCAGGAGCTGTTGGTTTGTAAGCTGTATTGACTCGACTCTATACTGAAAAAGTGAAACCGGTTCTGAGGGAAAAAAGAGCGAAAAAGCCGGCGATCAAAACCAAATCGCGGTATATCATGTATACTGAGAATATCCCAGTGTTTTCGGGTTTGCAGCAGATAATCGGCGATGGCTTTGAATATATCCGGACGTTGTTGTCGTGTAATAAAGCCTGCAACGTCGGCATCATCGCCTCCGAGATTCATAAGCGTTCTGCATCTCAATGCCGCTATGCCGCGTTTTACAAGCATCAGCGGTGCAATACCGACGAGCCGGTTCTCTTCCCGAATGACAATAATGTGCAATGTGCTATTCGAGGCACGAACGGTCCACCAGCTATAAAGCCATTCCCAGGTTAGGAAAATATCGTTTATCTCGCTGGTCTCGAGAAGAGTTGTCCACTCTTTTTTGAGGGACATAAAGTGTTGCCCGGTATTGCATAATTCTGCAGTAAGCACATTCGGCTCCATTGTTTTACACCGGCATGATTTCAGTATCTTGTTATATTCCTATAATGAGACTTTTATTTTCCGGCTTTTACTGCCTGCTACTTTATGACTGATAAAGGCATGAATGTTTTCGGTTGAATCGAGATTCTCCGGAATAATTTCCTCATCATCAATTTTGATTTCAAAGGTTTCTTCCAGAAAGGCAATCAGTTCCAGTATCCCGGTTGAATCGATAATGCCTTTTTGACGAAACGAATCGAGGTCATGTAATGACTCTGCATCGCCGTACATAAAGTTTTCCACGATAAATGATCTGATTTTTGTTTTTACATCCATTGGTATTTCCCCGTTTTAATACAACACTTCTATATGATCAGGACAAGACATTTACCTCGATATTTTGATGGTTCTGTTGATCGATTTCCAGTGGTTGCAGCCGCAGATAGTCGGTTGTCCGTTTCTTTTGTCCGATATCACGCAGCACCCGTTGCACCTGTTCGACCTTGAGATCCAGTTCAGCTGCAATGGCTTTTGCTGTGCGCCCCACTTCAGCGAGACGCCAGATCGCATCCATGAGTTCAAAAGAGAGGCGGAAGAAAAACTCTTCCTGCGTAACCTCGGCCGGATAAGTGTCGGTCGTGGGCGGGCGTTGAATAATGGTTTCAGGTATTGACAAATGTTTTGCCAATTGGTATATATTGGTTTTATACAAATGGGCTACAGGCTTGAGGTCGGCACCGCCGTCCCCGAATTTGACGAAAAATCCGAGCTGGTGCTCGTTTTTATTGCCCGTCCCCACGACCGCATAGTTTTTCTTTTCCGCATGATAGTAGAGCATCACCATTCTTAATCTTTGCTTCATGTTCGATGCTGCAACGATTTGCAGATACTCCTGCAGGGGAAGTCGAATAGAGTTTTCCTCGCCGTTTTTATCAGTAATGACGAGCCTGAAAACGTTGAGCCAGTCGTTATGCAAAGGATCCGATTGCAGTATGATTTTAAACGTGTGCCGCTCTTCATCATATTGCGGAAAGACTGATTTAACAGCCGAATTGCGGCGTTTATAGGCACCCATTCCCACCAGTCCCCCGGTTATGTCCTCAATTTGCAGCGGAATACCGAGCTGAGCAGCAAGTGCCTCCGCCAGGGTCAGGCTTTCCGGATTGGATTCTTTTTCCGGCAGGGCCAGAGCCGAAACCCGTTCTCTGCCCAGTGCTTTGACGCAGAGGGCCGCCACCACGGCAGAATCAATTCCACCGCTGACGCCTACAACCGCCCCGCGCTTTTTCAGAGTCTTAAAGACCGATTGCCTCAACCATTCGGCAATGGTCTCACTTTTTTTTTCCGCATTGAAAGCAAAAATGTTGTTATTCATGTTCAACTCACCTTGTGTTTTGTTCTCCTGTACATATTATTCGCTTTCAACCGTCATCATCTCGACGATTTTTTTCTTGTCTATTTTGCCATTTGGATTTTTGGGCAGGCTTTCAACAAATTCGATGTGCCTGGGAACGCAATAGTTTTCCAGATTTTGACTACAATGGCGGATAATATCCGTGATGCTGAGCGATCGATAGGGCGCAACCTTGACAAATGCCTTGACCGCTTGTCCAAGTATTTCATCTTTGACGCCTATAACGGCCGCCTCTTCGACACCGTCAAGCATATAGAGTACGTTTTCGACTTCTTTGGGGCTCACTTTTTCACCCCGGCTCTTGATAATATCATCCTTACGGCCGAGAAAATAGAGATATCCATCCTCATCCATTTTAAATATATCTCCGGTTCGCAGCATTTTTTCATAACCATGTTTGCCCTCGACGAGGACTTGTTTGGTTTCAGCCGGCATGTTCCAGTATCCCTGCATTACATTGGTTCCGCGGACATAGAGCTCACCGGCTTGTCCGCAGGGTACCGGTTGTTTATCCTCATCGAGTATACAAACCTCACAATCCGGCATGGCGATTCCGACCGAATGCGGTTTTTTGTCGATATCGATCGGTGGCAGATAGGCCACCCGTTTGCATTCGGTCAGACCATACATCGAATATATTCGGGTTTTGGGAAATAGCGTTCCGAGTTTTTTGATAAACTCCACCGGCAGGGCGGCACCGGTATTGCTGATATAACGGAGATGGGGAAAATCGTGTTGCGCGAAGTCCATTTTGAACAACAGGGCAAAAAGTGTCGGCACACCGGCAAAGCCTGTAATTGTTTCATTCTTTAATTTTTTGACAATTTCCGCCGGATAAAGAAAATCTTTTTCCAGCACAAGAGTACCGCCAAACGTGAGAGCCATCAATAACTGGTATAAACCATAGTCAAAGGAGAGGGGGAGTACATTGAGGATAATATCCGACGACGCGTTTTCCAGATAGATAATTATGGATTGGGCAGCTGATACCATATTATAGTGCGCCATGGTAACGCCTTTGGGATTCCCGGTGCTGCCTGATGTATAAATCAGGGCAGCAAGATCAATGCTGATGATACGCGGGTGGCGGACAGGTGTTTTGGATTCCTGAACGATCGTTTCCAGGCTGATCATGGCCGGGTCTCCTGTCCGGTCATAAATAATCAGCTGGAGGGAGGGGAGTTGTTCCTGCAATTGCGACTGATTAATACCGTCATGCCGGTCGCTAATCAATGCAAATGCGGAACAATCATTCAGGATATAACAAAGTTTGTCCTTTTTGGTCGTCGGGTTTACCACAACAAATACTCCCCCTGCCATTAAAACAGCATATATTGAGATACAGAGCTCCAGGCTATTCGACATATAAAGAACGACACGGTCCCCTTTTTGCAGTCCCTTAAGCACGAGATAATCAGCGAGCCGCTGACTTGCGAAGTAAAACGCCTGATAGGTCAGGGTGCCGCTATCGCTTTTGACCGCGATTTTGTCCGGGTGTTTTTCAACATTCTTTAAATAACAGTCGTGCAGCAACATTTCGATTTCCTTTAAAATGACAGGATTTCGGCCGATAATCGAATATTACGGGATTTATTTGGGGTGTACTCATGAGTGACTGTTTTATGAAATTTTGCAGCAACATTGTGGTGGTCAGCAGCCCCACAAGTGCCATTTCTTCCCGTGCGGAAATGGGGCGTTGCGATGAAAGGACCTTGGTTTTCAGAACGTCAACTTTAGCCGGGTCGAAAATCTGGTCCGACTCCATGCGCTCCCTGGACATCCAGCTTTCTATTATCTCCCTGTTCATGGCGGAATGAATGGGAGCCCGGTAGGGCTGCTTTTTCCGGCTGACGATCGCTTTTGGAAGAAAAGAGGCAAATGCCTTTTTCAGGATATATTTTTCATTCAGGACGCGCAGTCTGAGATTGGGATGGATTTTTAACGCCAGAGCGATGACGTTGGGATCCAGAAACGGATAGCGGCCTTCGATCGAGTGACTCATCAGCATGCGGTCACCCTGGGAAGAGAGAAGATAACCATTGAGGAAGACAAAAATTTCCAGATACTGAGCTCGTTCCATGGGGTTGAGGTCGGACAAGTCGTTACCTGTGATGTGTTTGAGGTCCTGAACCGGATCGTATTCAGACCAGATGGCTCTGATGTCCGGGTGCAAAAATTGTTCTATAAAGGCGCTGTTTCGCCAGCGAATGCGATGAGAGTAAAAGGGGTCTGAATTCGTTAACAGATCCTGTTTAAAGAATTCAGCCCAATAATGTTTGCCTCGTTGATCCCTGCCGTCTATATAGGGATAAATGCGTTGAAAAAGTAAATGGCGATAATTTGAATCCGGAAATTTTGCATTGAAAAGGCGGACCTTGGTTTCTTTATAGATATTATATCCGTTAAAGAATTCATCCGATCCTTCGCCGGTCAGCACGACTTTATAGTTGGCGTTTCGAACAGATTCGGACAATAGAAACAGGGGAACCGGCGCACTTCGTAAAAGCGGACTCTCACATTGCCGGATGACGTTTTCAAGACAAGCCGGAATATCGCTGTTTTTGCAGTAAAAGAAGGAATGGTTCGTATCGAGCCAATTTGAAACCAGGCTTTGATACTTTTTTTCGTCATATTGCGCGTCTTCAAATCCGATCGAAAACGTACAAAGAGTATTATTGTTTTTTCTCTTGATCAGCGCTGTGATAATCGAACTGTCGAGGCCACCGCTCAGATAGGCTCCTACCGGTACATCTGAACGCAACCTGATTTGAACCGCTTTCTCCATTGCCGCCGTGATTTGTTCACAGGCGGGTTCAATTTCGCGTATCATATCTGTGGACGTTTCCGGAAAAGGAAGCTGCCAGTATCTCTTTACCTTTTGAATACCCTTTTCAAGGGTGAGATAGCAGCCTGGAACAAGTTGCTCTATATGTTCAAACAGGGTAAAACCAGGCAAAGGGGACCAGAACGTAAACGTCTGAATCAGGCTTTTGATATTCAGAGATGGCGTCGAGGGCATAGCGGCGATAATGGCTTTGATTTCAGAGGCAAAAATAAACTCGTCTTTTGATTGATAATAGAACAATGGACAGATTCCGACATGATCGCGGGCGATAAACAGATTTTTTCTCTGACGATCCCAGATGGCAAAGGCATACTGACCATTAAGATGTTCAAGGAGGTTCTCCCGGTGTTCCTCAAACAGATGCAGCAGAACCTCGACGTCGGAACGGGTTTTAAATCGATGTCCTCTCTTTTCCAGGTCTTTTTTCAATTCGATGTAATTAAAAATTTCGCCATTGCAGACAAGCCAGAGGGAATCATCTTCATTGCTCATGGGCTGTATCCCGCCCTCTGGGTCGATAATAGCGAGCCGGGCATGGCCCAATGAGGCCTGTTGATCCAGATATATGCCCTGGCCATCCGGGCCGCGATGTTTCATTATCGCCACCATGGTACGGATGCGCTTAAAAGGATCGGATTGCATTTCAGATTTTTGAATGATTCCCGCAATACCACACATGATGATCTATCCTTTTTCTGTTTGCCCGAAGCGATATGCTTGTTTTTATGTGAATGCCGGTTGCAGGGTAGACGGTTCTACAGTGATCTCTTTTTCTTCCCTGCTGCCTTTTGAAATTTTTTCGGTCAGGGCATATTCCGGCACAATTTCCTCAAGCACCCTGACGATATCATCTCTCGTTCCGTTATGGCTATAGGTGATCAACCTGGTGATCTGACTTTTTAATCTTTCGGTATCTATTGGCGATTTTTGCATAATCCTTCTTACCATATTATGCGCTGTTGCCAGTGCGATTTCATTTTTGCAAACCAGTTCTTCATAAATCTTTTCACCCGGTCTCAGGCCGGTATAGATGATTTTCACGTCGATGCCGGGCTGCATTCCCGCCTGTTTGATCATGGCTTTGGCCAGGTCTTCAATGCGAATGAGTTTACCCATTTCCAGAATGTAGATATCTCCTGATCCTCCCATAATCACAGCCTGTAAAATTAAACTCACCGCCTCCGGAATGCTCATAAAATATCGCTGTACCCGGGGATCTGTAATGGTAACCGGCCCGCCGTTACGGATCTGTTTAAGAAAAAGAGGTACAACACTGCCGTGACTGTTGAGCACATTGCCAAAGCGGACGGTGATGAAATGAGTATCGCTCTGACGCGACAGCGTCTTCAGGAGCAGTTCGCTGATGCGTTTGGTTACGCCCATGATGCTGGTCGGATTTACCGCTTTATCTGTTGAAATGAGAACAAAATGATCTACTTTGTTTTTGTGGCTGGCTTCGGCCATGTGGCGGGTTCCGAGAATATTGTTTTTTACGGCTTCATCCGCATTGCTTTCTCCAAAGGGTACATGTTTTTGTGCGGCGGCGTGAAAAACAATATGGGGCTTGTAATCACGAACAATTTTTTCGATTTTGGCTTTATCCAGTATATCCGCCAGAATAAAACGGTATTGAATTTTTGATTCGGCAATGAATTTGTTTAAATCACAGTGCAACTCGAAAAGATAATTTTCACTTCTGTCGATTAATATTATCTGATCGGGTTGATATTCGGAAATTTGCCGGCATAGTTCCGCGCCGATCGAGCCACCCGCTCCTGTGACCAGTATTCGCTTTCCGGCGATGAATGAATTGATTGCACTCAGATCCAGACGAATCGGATCTCGACCGAGCAAGTCGGATATGTCGACATTGCGAATTTTGGAAAGGTGTATCTTTCCACTGATAATGTCGGCAACAGCCGGAATCATGCGATATTTTACGCTGGCTTTTTCGCAAAAATTGATAATGGCGTGCATCTCTTGTGAAGAAATTTTGTTGATGGCGATGAGTATTTCATCGACATGCAGGGTATGAACCACATTCGGAATATCGATGCGTCTGCCCAGGACTTTGAAGCCGTGAATGGAAATGCCTTGTTTTTTGACATCGTCATCGATAAAACCAACGACGTGATAGTTTTGACCGTTCTTTAACAGGTCACGCACCGCCATTTCACCAACATCGCCGGCCCCGACGATCAGAATGTTGACAGGAGGGGAGTAGCTATGGGCAGTGCGCCGTTCGCTCAGATTTCGCAGTATTACTCTGATTCCTCCCATGGCCATGAGTAGTAAAAGCGAATCAATGATAAAGATCGACCGCGAATGGACTCTTAGACCAAGAAAGAAGATGGCAATAATGATCAGGCCACTGCTGAGCACCACCGCCTGAATGATACGAATGAGATCTTTAATACTGATATACTTGAAGAGTGTTCTGTATAACTTAAAATATAAAAAGACCCATCCTCTGAGCAACAGGACGATAGGAAGGCTGAAGAACAGCGTTTCGATTTCCGTCTCCGGAATGAACCAGTCAAAGCGCAGACAATAGGCCAGAAAATAAGCAAAAGCCGCCATTATAAGGTCAACAACAAACAGGGATGGCCAAACCTTTTTACCGCTCAGCGCGTTTGGTTTGAAGGTGCCGATAAGGGTTGCCTTTATCCCTCCGGCAAGAAGGGCGATGTCGGTCAGGAGACTGTAGTTTTCGACGTAATGGATGTCTATTTTTACCTTGTCGGGCAGGATGTAGCGAAGATAGTAATCCTGAGCGTCTTCAACATCAGCCGGAAGCATTTCCTCTTCATTCCTGCCGACAATCTGCGCCGGGCCTACGATGCCGGGGCGCACTGACAATACTTTTTTTTGTTCTTTGCTATAGTGGAGAACAATTTCAGGGATTTCCGGTCTCGGACCGATCAGGCTCATTTCGCCGATTAAAACATTCCAGAGCTGTGGCAATTCATCCATTTTGGTTGCCCGGAGAAAACGTCCCAATTGTGTTGAGCGGGGATCATTGCCGATACTGATGCCGCCTCTCTTTTCGGCGCCGACAATCATGGTGCGAAATTTAAGGATAGAAAAAATTTTGCCGTTCAGCCCCACCCGATTTTGTTTGTAAAAAACCGGCCCGCGGGAGGAGAGTTTGATTCCGAATCCAACAACTCCGATGACGGGCAGGAGAATCATCATTCCAGCAGCTGAAAATAAAATGTCAATAGATCTCTTCAGCATAACCCACCTTGTGTTTTAAATCAGTTTTTTCATTTTTATAAATACTGCTTTGCAGCGCGTTGACCACCTCCAGGACATCGGTCTCGGTCATATCCGGATAAAGCGGTAGCGAGATGACGGATTCGAATGTTGTTTCCGCCATTGGAAAATCGCCCATTTCATAGCCAAAGTTGTTTTGGTAAAACGGGTGTATGTGCAGGGGGATGAAATGTACCGAAGTTCCTATGCCTTGTTTATTGAGGTCACGAATGATGAAATTTCTGTTTAACGTTTTGGAGATACCTTTCAATCTGATCACAAAGAGGTGCCAGGCATGCACACTGTCTACCGGTCGGGGAGGTAAAATAATGTGATCATTCTCGATAAGGAGTTGATAGTAGAGCTGTGCGAGTTCTTTTCTTTTTTTCTGCATTTCATCGAATCTTTCCAACTGAACCAGCCCGAGAGCCGCCTGAATATCGGACATGTTGTACTTGAATCCCAGCTCTGTAATTTCGTAATACCATTTGCCGAGCGCTGAATAGCGGTTCCAGGCATCATGAGATAATCCGTGCAAGCTGAGCATGCGTATGCGATCTGCGATTTCAGAATCATTTGTGGTCACCATACCACCTTCACCCGTGGTCAGGTTTTTTGTGGCGTAAAAACTAAACGCCGAGGCATGCGTAAAGGAACCGATCATTTTATCCCGGTAGCGGGCACCCAGGGCATGGGCAGCATCTTCGATAATGATGAGATTGTGACGCAGTGCAATTTCCACAATTTTGTCCATGCGGCATGGCTCGCCGGCAAAATGAACCGGAATAATGGCTTTGGTTCGGGGCGTAATGGCTTGTTCAATCTTTTCCGGGTCGATATTAAACCCGGCAGGCTCGATATCTGTAAAGACGGGAACAGCTCCGGCATGCAGGATAACCTCTCCGGTTGCAGCGAACGTATAGGGGGTGGTGATCACCTCATCGCCGGCGCCGATCCCATAGGCTACCAGTGCCAGGTGCAAACCCGCAGTACAGGAATTGACGGCAACAGCATTTTCTGCTCCGAGATAGCGGGCGAATTTCTGTTCGAACGCTTTGGTTCGGGGTCCGGTGGTAATCCAGCGGGATTCCAGAACCTGAGCTACTGCCCGGAGTTCTTCTCTGCCCAGAGAAGGGACACTAAAGGGAATTTGGGTTTTATATCTCACGTTTTTTCTTTCTATTTTGTTTTATTGCTCTCTTCATATTGATAATTGTAATACTTGTGATGATAATAGTAAGGCAGCACTTCATGCGTATCGTTCAGAACCACCCCCAATAGCGGACACTTGGTTTCGTTAAGCAAATCAACAGCTCTCTTCAACACGGTACGCGGGGTTCTGCCTGCTTTGATGACCAGCAAAACCCCATCCACCAGCTGTGCCAGCCTTAGGGTATCGCTGATTGGTATGATAGGCGGCCCATCAATGAAAATCATTTTATAATGTTTTCGCATCCGGATCAGCGTCTCTTTCATTTTCAGCATACTCAACAGTTTGAACGGATTTTTTACATATGTTCCGGCTGTGACCAAATGAAGATTTGCATAAGGCGTCTGTTTGATCGCATCAGCCAACTCCATTTCATCTGCCAAAATGTCTACCAATCCCCCTTCGCGCTTGACTTGAAATTGTTTGTGCAGCATTGATTTTCTCAAATCTCCATCAATCAAAATATAATAATCCTGGGAAGAGAGCGCTGCAGTAATGGCGGTGTAGGAAGCAACGGTTGTCTTACCTTCCCCTTCGGTGGCACTGGATATCATCAGGATTTTTTTATTGATTCCATATCGAACCGCTGTTAGTTTACTGATCAACTGATAAAAGTCCGAAAAATGGGGCACATTTTCATTGAATTGCAAAACGCCGTTTCCGTTGTTTTTTCTCTTCATGATAAACTCCCAACTGATGATTCATTACAGAAAATGACTGAGCGCAAGTATCAACACTGACAGCGTTATAACGGGTATAATGATGTAAGCGAGCTCCTTGAAAAATTTTTTGGCCTTTGAATTTGTGTTCGTATTTATTCGGGGTATGGTGGCCAGAACAGGTATCTTTAGGATTTGATTGACTTGTTCAAGATATTTAACAGAGAGATCGATCGATTCTTTTCCCACCACAATAACAACGCTCATGACGCTGCCCAGGAAGAAGGATATCATCATAATCCGGCGCCGGTTGGGTTTGGTTCTTTCCAGAGGCCGTTTCGGCGGTGCTATGACCTGATACCTCATTTTGGCCTCTTTGATTTGCGCCGATTCCCGTATTTTGGTCCCCTGAATTTGCTGCAAGAGCATTTCGTAGATTTCGCGACTGGTTTGTACCTCTCGAATGAGACGTTCTTTCATGGCATCGCGGGAAGGTTGTAACCGTTTTGAATTATTGTGCGAGGCCACGATTTCAGACAGGGTGTTTGATGTTTCCTGCAGAACGGCAAGCTCTATGTTTAATTTTTCCCTGTCTGTTAATCGCTGTATGGTATCCGGACTCAGATTTGATGCACTATTGATGATATTTCTCTGCAGGTGTTCGAAGAGATTTTGTTTGATCTGACCGATTTCCTCATTTACCTGGATCACTTCAATATCCTTCCAGGAGAATTGTTTGAATAACTGGCAGACGTTTCGGGTTCTTGAGAGCAGTTTTCTCTTGAGTTCCTTTACGTCCGAATCGTTGTATTTAGCCTGAATGGGTGAAACGTGTCTTAAAAGAGCGTTTAATTCATTGCGCTCCTCCTCTTTAGCCTTTTGCTCTATTCGTGTCGACAGGATAATGGATTTAATTTCGGAAAGTTTGGTATTGTCAAGTTCATTGATATTATCTTCCATGTCCAGGTCACCGCGATTGAACTGGCTCAGACGTTCTTCAGCATCCACAAGCCGTTTTCGGTATGTCTGTAAAAGTTCATGGGAGAGAGAACTGGCAGCAAAGACCGATTGCATTTGCTTGTCCTGTGTCGAATTGATGGCCATATCCGTAACCAGTTTGCAGGTGATATATGCCTCTTCCGGTGTTTTACCTCTGGCGCGAATTTCGATGATATTGTATTCGATAGAACGCGTATTGATTTTTTTCTGTAGATATTTTATATAAACCTGCAGGCCGATTTCATAACGGGAAATATGGGGATATTCCAGTGACAATTGCTCGATTTCAGCCCGGAGTTTGGGTTTTTGCGCAATTTTCAGACTGTCGATCAGGTTGCTCATAAAGGCCGTACTCTGAATTAACCTGCGCAGGTAATCGATCTCCTGGCGTTGCGGCAAATTGGGCACAAAACGCAAATTGGATCCGGAAAGGAGATCGGTGTCCAGTATCATAATTTGTGTGGTGGATTCAAATTCCGGCTCAATAGTGAATGCCAGGGTTAATCCCAGGGCAATTGCCACGAGTAGACAGATTGTTATGATTAACCAGTTCTTTGAAAATAACTGTAACCAAAAATGCCAGTCTTTCATGTATGATTTGGGCAACATGGTTCAATCCCTCTATTTTTCAATTTGATATCGCATTATAGACCAGAGCCGTTATTGAGGCGGCGGCAGCAATCATAAAAAAGTCCCAGACAAAGCTTTCCCGAATTTCCACTTTCCGGGGTACATAAATCGTGTCGCCACCCTTTACCATAAAAAGATCGGGCACATCTCCTTCGGTGTAGCGATCGATATTCACTCTGATCACCGAAGAATACCCCTTGATGCGGCGGATGACTCTAACTTTGCTCATCTTTGCCTGTGCGGTGGGTCCTCCGGCTGTGATGAGCGCTTCGAGCAGATTGAGAGATTTGTTAAACGTATAGACGCCCGGACTGCCGATTTGGCCGTATATAAAGATGACATTATCCTGATTTCTGAGCGCATTGATACCGGAAGCCGAGGCATTGCCGACAATCGCGGGAACAAAAATATTATCACCGGTTTTGATTTCGGGAAGAGCGTTCAGAGCATTATTGCTGAGTATGTCGGATAAATCGATCGTCAGGGTTTCTCCCTTCTTCTGATTTTTACGGATGATTGTTATACTGCTTAGATTGGCGTCAGGGGCCGGCCCTCCGGCTTCCAGAATGATATTCCAAAGATTCGGTATTGTCTCAAATGTATATTTGCCGGGGGTGCGGACTTTACCTATGACATATACAAAACGACTGCCGAATTCCGATACCGTGACTGTTGTCGTCGTGATGCGGCGATTGAACAAAGAGACACGCTCGACGATTTCATCCACCAGCTGTTCCGCTGTATAGCCTTCTGCTTTTATCGATCCACCAACAGAGAGTGCGATCATTCCATTTTCATTCACCTTTGTGGTAACATTCAATTCCGGGTCCTGCCAAAAGGTAATTTTAAGAACATCACCGGAACCGATAATATAACGTTGTTCCTCTGCTTTCTGTGCCATGCTGAGCATGGATACCGACAATAAAATCAATATGATGATAGATTCTGTAGCTTTCAAAATAGTCTTCTCCGTATTTGGGTGACAGATTACGGCAAGGTTTTTCCGCTGACCACATTGCTTCCTGTCGATAGTCCTTGCCGGTTGAATACATAAATTTGATAATAATATGTTTTGTCGTTTTCCAGCGCCATGTCCGAATGAGTAGTGGTTTCAGAATTGTTTATAATTGCGATCGGAGCCTGCGAAGTTGAAATGGTTGCCGTGACAGATCGATAGAGGCGGTAAGAATCAAAATCCGTCTCCCGGCTTCGGGCCCAGCTGATCTGAAGCGTACCTGCGGATGTGGCACCTGGATTGGCAAGCTGAACCGCGTGCGGCGGTTGGGGTTCCGGTGTGATCACTGAAACCGTATTTGATCCGGCTGACAGGCCCTTGTCGTTATAAATGAATAACCGGTAATAATACACCGTATTGCTTTCTGTCTCTTCATCCTGGTGATAATTTTGGCTGCGGTTCTGGCTCACAAAAACCGGATAGCCTTCATTGCCCACCTGCGGCGATTCTGAGCGGTAGAGACGGTAAGCATTAAAATTCAACTCTTCGCATTGTTGCCAGGACAAGGCGATGATTCCGTTATCCGAGAGAAGGGGTTGATACAACAGAAGGGGAGTTGGGGGTTCATAATAGCCGATGTGAATGCCTTCAATATTGCTTCCGCTTGAAAGGCCTTGCGTATTGGTTACGTAGATGCGATAAAAATAGTCGCTGTTCTCCTGTAAAAATGAATCCACCGCTGTTGTCCGGGTTTGCGTTGTAATAATCTGAATAAGGGTGGCAGTTGAATCCACAAACTCTTGTGTATCCCTGTATATGCGATAGTTTAAAAAATCTGTGTCCTGATTGGTGGTCCAGGACAGGCTTAGTATATCCAAAGATTTCGGGCTTTTTTCCGGCGTGAAGAGTTGTACCGGGGCGGGAGATTTCATGATCGTAAGCATCGAATCAAGTGTGACAGATTCGGCTAAATTACCAAGCTGGTCCTCAAAATAGGCGCTCAGGACGGTATTGTGTGTTTTTGTTTGTGATGGTATAATGTATTGCAGCTCATAGCGCCCGTCTTCTTCTGTGCGGTCGCCGTTGCTGCCGTCATCGAACAGGGGCTTTTTACTCGCCAGCGATCCGATATCGATGCTCGCCTCGCCATAGAGTTCACCGCTGTCGATGGTGAAATGAAGCGTGTCTCCTGCTTTGTTGGATGATGTTAATCCTTCTACCTCAAATGCTGCTATCGATGCTTTGGTATCGAGCTGAATTTCATCGTAAATCGGGCCAATGGAATCATTACCCTCGGCGTCCCGAAACGTGACATAGACTCTTTTTTCACCATCCCCTCTGGATAGCTGCCATGCCCGGCTTGTATTGTAGGGCAGCCATTCCTGGCTGCCGTACGGCGAGTCATTGCTCAAGCGGATATATTGCGTTCCTGCCGGGGCAATAATGCTCAAAGTAACGGATGCGTTGTTGGTTGCTTTTTCACCGTTGTTGATGCTGATTGAAAAGGTAGCTGCTTTTGTTGAAATGATGTCTGAAGGTGGTCCTTCATAGCCATTGCTGCTGACTGCTGAAATCCGGTAAAGATAGAAGATCTGGTTTTGTACCGTGTTGTCTGTATAAAAAAGGTCAGAGGTGGTGTCGATTTTTGAAAAGGTCGTATTCAGGCTATCGTGACGATAGATAATGAAATGATCAATCGGGACTTTCCCGGACTGAACCCAGGAGAGCGCAACAAGCCGATCTCCGATCTGAGCCTTGAGTTGTTGGGGTTGGTGCGGATAGACATCCTCTTGAACGGCAAGAGGATTTTCAAACGTCTTTTCACAGGCTGTCCAGGTGACAAGGCAATAGAGGAGACATATAAGGAGATTTAATCGATTACTTTTCATTTGATCTCTTTCATTCATTTTTCAATTACAGTTTAAATGAAAGCTGGATTATGTGTATCCGGTTTGAACTGAGGAGCGGAGGTTGAAATTTGATAAATTCGATTTCCTTTCGGATTTCCGGGTAGAAAAAGAGGCTGTCGAAAATATTTAACGCATATATTGCCAGCGATGTGATCAGGAGTATATTTCTGGTTTGGTATGCATCCTCGAGCTGTGCGTGATTGTTTTGCCAGTGGTTCCAGGCGGCCCGCTCTTCCAGATAGGATAAACTCATCTGATCATAGTCGGATTTTGCCTGGTTAAAATCGTCCAGTTTGTTTCGATAGTTCAGCTGGCTCAATGAGAGACCCGCTAAAGCGACAATTTCGGATAGGAGAAAGATTTTGCTCTTTGTGTCCTGTTGGGAATAGCGCTGACCCCAGCCGGGGATGATGAATGATCGCAATACCGCTTTGACCTGTTTTTTTTCCTTAAGGCTGATATGAATCGAATCGATAGGACCTTTGCGAAAATCAATAGAGCGTACCCATGTTTCGTATCCCTGTTTCTTGGCTTTGAGTTTATAATTGCCGTTCATATCATGTGGAAACCAGAAGGGAGATTTGCCTATAATTTCGCCTTCGAGAAAAATCGTTGCGCCTTGCGGGCGGGTGTTGATATAAAAGCCTTCCTGATAATTTGCCTGGAGTGATAATGGCAGCAATAGAAAGAGTGCGCCCTGTATGAACTTGTTGTTCAAAATGTTCACTTTTTTCCCCTTATACTTTTGTCCGTCCCGAATTTTCGGGTTTGAATTCCCTTTTTGCTTGACAAATTACATCAGAATATCGAAATTCTAACCAAAAGGGCCCGTAAGGATATTTGTTTCCTTACCTGGTCTGCCCTGAGCTACCAGCACAAGGACCTGGCCGGGTCTGCTGGTAGCTTTTTTTTTTTGGATTAATATTTAAATAAAGATACAATCCATTTTTCGCTGCTCTGAACTATAGTGTTCAGCAGCATCTATAACTTTTTCTATCTCTTCCTGCTGTAGCGGTTTTAGCACATAATAAAAAATACCCATTTCAGCGGTTTTTGAGATGGTATGCTCTGAATTATCTTCTGATATAATGATGATCGGCAGGTTTGGGCGTATTTTTCTGATAATGTTGATCAATTCGAGATTTGAATTATCATCCAGTTCATAATCCAGAATCAAATATGCGATTTCCTGGGTTAGAATTTTAAATATCGAGTGTAATTTCGATTTGGTGATTAACAGAGAAGAATCTTTTTTCATCAGAATAGAACTCAATGCATTGATAATTTCCGGATTATCGGTCGCTACCACAACTGATGATCTCATGTGTCCCTCACACATAATTGGGTTCTAAAATACAGGTGTTTGCATTTTAGCGGAACGATTGTCAGGAATGTGGCCTCTGTAGCCAGGGGCTTGATACCTGGCGATCGTCTGGGATTTTTACCTTTAAAATGGGTCTTGACGTGTTGCGCGGAACTATGGTTGCCTGGCTTCCCGGAAAGGGAAATCATGATGTTTGCGGAATGTCATATTGCGAAAATCGTGCCAGAAAACAGGAGGGGGGAAGGTTTTTCTTATATTGTTAATAATCAACGATTTAGATGTTCGATAAAATCAGGACGGAAAACGGCTGTTTTTAAAAAGATGTTCATTTTTTTGAACACAATTCAGATATATCTATCCAAGTTAAATGTTTACTGCTTTTAAGCGGTTGTCTAGTGGATTGAACAGATATCAGATAGAAATGAGCGGATCGGAGAGTTTGTACATGGCTTGTTTTATCTATCGAGGTTGGTTTCTTCAAGCAGTTTATAGATGGTTCCGCGGCTGAGTCGGGCTTCCCGGGCAATCTTTGAGATGTTGCCATCGTGTTTTTTTAGCAGAGTTTGAAAATAGTTTCTGCAGAACTTTTTCATGTACCTTTCCTTTGCCGCCTTAAAACTCATATTATTATAATGACGTTTTTCAAATGCCGGGTTTTCTCTGACATTTTCGGGTAAATCCTCAACATCGATTTGATCTTTATCGATCAGAGAAGCCATCTGTTCTACGACGTTTTGTAACTCGCGAACATTACCGGGCCAGCTGGAGCGTTTTAACATTTGCAGGGATTTTTCCGCAAATGAAATCGGGGTTGTTCTGTAACGCCGGTTCATGGTTTTCAAAAAGTGTTTTGCCAGAATGGGAATATCGCTCTTTCGTTCCCGCAGTGCCGGGACGTGAATGGGAACAACATGCAAACGGTAAAAGAGATCTTTACGCAATTGTTTTTGCTCAACCGCTCTCTTGGGATCCCAGTTTGTCGCTGAAATGATGCGGATATCGACCTTGATCAGGCTCTTGCCGCCAATACGCCTGAACTGCCGTTCCTGAATAACGCGTAGTAATTTTGCCTGCATATAGAGATCAAGCTCGGTAATTTCGTCTAAAAAGAGCGTGCCCCCGTGCGCCAGCTCGATCAACCCCGGTTTGCTGTTCAGCGCTCCCGTAAACGCCCCCTTTTCATAACCAAATAGTTCGCTTTCCAGCAGCGTGCTCGGTAAGGCCACACAATCCACCGGTATAAACGGTTTGTTGCTGCGATCGCTGTAGTGGTGAATGCTTTTGGCGATTAACTCTTTACCGGTCCCCGACTCGCCCGAGATGAATACATTTACGCTGTTTTTGGCTACTCTGAGCACGCGTTTCATAACGGCTTGCATAGACTCGCTCTGGCCTATGACACCTTCGAGAAGCATAATCGGACCCCTCTCAAGTCTGCCGTTATTGCTGCCTTTTTCTTTGAGGATAAAACTTTGATTAATGCTCATCAGGGTGTGGCGGATTTTGTCGTCCTGCAATGGAAGCTGCATGTAGTCAAAAGCCCCCGATTTCAGAGTCTCAATTGCCTCTTCCACGGTTGCTTCTTCTGTGACCAGTACGACTGGAATGGAGGGATTATACATGATGGAAGCATCGAGAAGCGTATATCCGTCTGTTGGCGGCAAATCGATTTGTGCGAATACGATAGCGGGATGATATTTATTGAGCTTGTCAAT
>WJMF01000094.1 GCA_014728085.1 Candidatus Zhuqueibacterota bacterium | reverse complement strand
TGCAGGCTAGAGATATAAATCGAAACGCACCATCTGCCTCCATCCAGATGGCAGAAATCCCTGAAAGAGGCAGATATCACCAATTCACTTAATAATGAGAGCTCGCGCAAATAATATTAGATGAAATATTGCCAAATAAACCAGGATAAATATTGATATTTATATCTTAAAACGACGTCTAAAAGTCAGCAAGGGTGATTGTGCTGCCGGCAGCGTTCATCGCTACCAGGTCTCCGTTTGAATTCACATAGACCAGAATATGATTCGTCGGTATGGTCACAGGATCAGGTGTGTTGATGGGTGGTAACAATGTACCGCCTTTGTAGAGCTTGAGATAGCCGGTATCATGCTCGAAATTGGTGATTACTTCATAGCCGTTTCCCGGATTGGATGAACTGTAAAAGGAAAATACCAGATCCTGTTGATCCTCATGATGATCGGCATCCCGATAGTGCATGATCCACTTTTCTTCATCCTGGGTACGGGCTAATTGAATATTTGCATAGCGAACACCATCTCCCTCTCCCCGTAATCGAAGTTTTGCTGATGTTTCCGTTTCCATCGCATAGATATTCAGTTGAGGATCGCCGATTTCACCGGCACTTTGTGATTGTCTCCCGATATATACGGGCCCATCAAAGTAACTCTTTGCACCACTAAAATAGCCTGCGAAAACAACATCAGGATCGAGTGTATTATACAAGGATTTTACTGATCCTTCCACCGCGCTAATTCGGCGGATATCCGCTCCCATGACCATTTCATCTGCATTCTGCAACGATCCTTTCACCATGGTAATATCCCGGCGGGTTGGGTCGGCAGGTCCCAAAGACCAGTTTTCTGCCAAATTGGCGACGCCTATTGTTTTCGTACGTCCCGGATTATACAATTGAGCACTTATGGCGATATTTTGTCTGGCTTCCGTCAGGGCTGACGGGGTGGCATCAGCACTTACAAAAGTATGGATACCAACATTTTTTATTGCCGTATTGTAATCGATATTTTCCTTGACATCAATAAATAGAGAGGATTGTCCATAAACAGGGTCTCCATGCATATTAAAATATGAATAGGGACCTCCAAGCGAATCGACACTGATCAAACCGCGCAAATCTGTCGTGCGAAAGCCAAAATATCCATCACTATTGACATGCATTAGCTCGCCGGACGTATTTTTTACAATAAATTGGCCGAAAAGACTCTGAAAACAAATACAAATGAGCAATATCCACAACGATTTCATACTAGTCTCCTTTAATTCATTTATAATGTATCAGATTGTTTTCAAAAAATACTGCAACTTTTATACCATCCAAATATAGCATACGAGTTACTTACACTATGAATTTACAACAGTTTAAATAATTATCAATGTTACAGATAGTAACAGTTTTATCGATATTGTCACCTAAATATGACAGATATACTGTAGCGGTTGGACTAACCCGACGGTTTAGGTTATTATAGGTCAATGTTATATGATAAAATTGGGTTTACCAGTTAGAGGTGATGACAAAGTATAGAGAGAGGTAAGATTGGAAGAACTTGAAAAAATCAGGATTCAGAATGTGCGTAAATTAAGAGCGGCTGCCGGCTTGTTTGCCCAGTATATCCAAACACTCCTGCAATCCTTTTTTAAGCTCAATGAGCAGTTTTTGACACTGTTTATCGCTAAGCGATAGTTCCATCTGTGCCGCTTTGCCGGACCGAAACTGCTTTAATTTCTGCCGCGCCCCCTCGATGGTATATTTTTCCTGATACAACAGGCGCTTGATGAGAAAAACAGTTTTGATATCGGACTTGCGGTACGTACGATTGCCAGCGCGATTTTTGGCGGGATTGAGCTCGGAAAATTCGGTTTCCCAATATCGCAGTACATAGGGTCGCAAACCTGTTATTCGGCTGACTTCGGAGATCGAATAGTACAGCCGTTTGATCGGCTTTTCTTCCATCCGTACCTTTTGTCGAGGTTTGTCCTCGAATTGGTCTCTAAATAGTAAAGATAATTGTCTCAATAATCAAGACTTTATTTTTAGGTTCAACCGTTGCTTGACCAAAACCGTGCCATCGGAGCAAAAATCAAGGATAGATTGCATACCCATAAACGCGGTGGTGTATTTACTTGAAAGCTTTGCTTTAAACATATGCTTAAAATCCGTCAAATAGACGCCTATACGCTGCATGGCAAAATCATCCGGAACTGTGGCCGGCTTGCGGCTCATCACCAGTCCGGCTTTATAGCCGGCCCGAGCGCAGTACCGGTAAACGGGTTCGGTGCAATTGCCGAATGGATAGGAAATCGTCCTGATATCCGTATCGAGCTTTGTTTCGAGAAGCTGTTTCGACCAGGTTACTTCTTTTTCGAGCTCTCGTTCTTTTAACCGGCTCAAATCAACATGGGAATATCCGTGAGAGCCGATTTCCCATCCCTCATCTCTGAGTGTTTTTACCTGATGCCAGTTCAGATGATTGAATAAAAGTCCGCCCCAATTCACATCCCAGGTATTTGACATGCCGGCATAGGCCGGCATGATAAAAACAGCTGCCGTCAGGCGATATTTCTTCAATATAGGCAGAGCATACTCGTATATACAATCATATCCGTCATCAAAGGTGAGCGTTACACATCCTCTGATTTGGGGATAGCGCTCAATGTACTCCGATAAGGATATAAATTCATATCCCGCATCGAGCGCTGTTTTTATCTGTATGTCAAATAATGCCGGCGTTACGCGTCCAAGTCCCCAACAAAAGCGGGGACTGACCATATGGTATGCGAGTATGCTCATAAAGTCCTTATAATACTTTTTCCAGGGGCTGGTAAGGTAAATCAAAAGCCTCGCTTACACCCTGGTAAGTCACAATACCATTTATAATATTAACGCCTTTTCCCAGCCCGGAATCGTCTTCGATCGCTTTTTTATATCCTTTGTTAGCCAATTGTAAAGCATAAGGTAAGGTCGCATTGGTTAAGCCAATCGTTGAAGTGATCGGTACAGCGCCCGGCATATTGGCAACTCCATAGTGGATAATATCATCTACAACATAGGTGGGATCTTCATGTGTCGTCGGTTTAATGGTTTCAACGCATCCACCCTGATCAACAGCAACATCGACAATAAGCGAGCCGGGTTGCATGATTTTAAGCATATCACGAGTGATCAGATTGGGAGCTTTGGCGCCGGTGATCAGAACCGCACCCACAACCAGGTCGGCCAGGCTGATGGCTTGGCGAATGGTGGCCGGATTGGAATAAATGGTGGTGACGTTTTTGGGCATAACTTCATCGAGATAACGCAAGCGGTTGAGGTCAACATCAAAAATAGAGACGTTGGCGCCCAGGCCCGCTGCCATCATCGCTGAATTGGTACCGACAATACCACCACCCAGGATAATAACATTGGCGGGTTTGACGCCGGGAATACCGCCGAGCAGAATACCTCTGCCGCCAAAGAATTTTTCCAGATATTTTGCACCCTCTTGTATCGCCATACGTCCGGCAACTTCGCTCATGGGAATGAGCAAAGGCAGGCTTTTGTCCGGCAATTCAACCGTTTCATAGGCAACGCAAACCGCTTTGGATGTAATCATACCTTCTGTAAGCTCACGGGAGGCGGCAAAATGAAAATAGGTGAAGACAATGTGATTTTCCTTGATCAGATCATATTCCTGCGGCAACGGTTCCTTGACTTTCATGATCATATCGGATTTATCAAACACCTGCCTGGCAGTGCTGATGATTTCCGCACCCGCATCCTTGTAATCCTGGTTTGAAAAGCCACTGCCGACACCGGCATTCTCTTCAACCAGAATCTGATGGCCGTTTTGACGCAAAATTTCCGCCCCTGCGGGAACAAGAGCAACGCGATTTTCATTGGTTTTGATTTCCCTGGGTACACCGATAATCATTATCCCTTCCTCCAATTTTACGGGGTTAATAAGGTAATACTTCTGTTGTCTTTATTCAAATATCGTCTCGCCATTTGAGTAATGTCCTCAGGGGTTATACCTTCAATGATGTGCAAAATTTTGTCCAGATCAACATAATCACCCCTAAATATCTCATTTTCGCCAATTCTGCGCATCCGCCGGGAGCTGCTTTCATGCCCCAATAGCATAGCACCGCGGACCTGGGATTTAATCTGTTCGAGCTCGTCCTGGTCCACCATGCCCTCACACAGTTTATCCAGTTCATCGTGTATCAGCTGCATGGTTTTATCAAGTTTATCGAAGGGCGAGGAGCTATACACGCCGAATACACCTGTGGTGGCCATAAAATCGACGAAACTGTAAATCGAATATGGAAAGCCGTATTTTTCGCGAATATTTTGAAACAGGCGCGAGCTCATGCCGCCGCCGAGCAATACATCGAGCAGACTCATGGCATATTTGTCCTCCTCCAGGTACCCCATGATACGTGAGCCGATGACAAAGTGGGCCTGGTGCAAATGAGGAGAACGGTTATCATTGAATTGTACAGGATTTTTGCGCAGGGGATCGACACGATAAGGTAAATCAGCAACAAATTTTGAAAAACAGGTCTGAACCAGCTCTACCAGGCGGTCGTGATTTACATTGCCTGCCGCTGCAAAGACGATCCGGGGGGTTGTGTATTGATTTTTGAGATAGTGAAAGAGGTCATGGCTGTTGAAATTTTTGATATTATCTTCAGTACCATAGATAAAGGTACCCAGGGGGTGATCCGGAAACATGCTTTGATAAAAATAGTCGATAATCATCTCTTCAGGATCTTCCCGCGCCTGACTTATTTCAGAAAGCACGACATCCTTTTCGACTTGCATATCGGATTCCAAAAAAAGCGGGTTTTGAATCATATCCGAGAGAACATCCACAGCAAGGGGCAGATGTTCATCAAGGACATAGGCGGTATAAAGAGATATTTCTTTGCCGGTCGAGCCGTTAAGGCTGCCACCAAAGGTTTCAAGACTGGTGGCAATGTCGCGAGCGGTTCTGTGTACGGTACCTTTGAAGAGCATATGTTCCAAAAAGTGGGAGATGCCGTTATTGTATGTACCCTCATTAACCGATCCGGCCCGCACCCAAATTCCGAGCGAGACGGATCGTACTGAGGTCATAGACTCGCTGATAACGCGAAGTCCGTTATCCAGAACCGTTTTTCGACAGTCGTTCATGGTTTGACGTGTTTATTTCTCCTCATTAAGTAAAGCTTTGCGGCTCAGATCGATTTTGCCGTCAGCAACTTTGATGACTTTGACTTTAACCTCATCCCCGATCTTTACCACGTCTTCTACGCGTTCGACGCGGCGATTTTCGAGTTCTGAGATATGTATCAGTCCTTCCTTGCCGGGTAAAATCTCAACAAAGGCACCGAATTTCAAAATACGTTTGACCTTACCGGTATAGATGGCGTTAAGCTCCACCTCAGCGGTGAGCGCCTTGACGATATTCATAGCTTCTTCAACGGCACCGGATTCAACCGAGGCGATGGTTACGGTACCGTCATCATCGATATCCATGGTAACACCGGTTTTTTCAACGATTTCGCGAATGGTTTTACCACCCGGACCGATAACCGAACCGATGGAATCCTGGGGTATTTTCATGGTCAGAATTCTCGGCGCGAATTTGGAAAGCGCTTCACGCGGTTCGGGGATTGACTCGTTCATCTTGTCAAGGACAAAATAGCGCGCAGTTTTTGCTTTTTCAAGTGCTACGTTCATGATATCGGGTGATATGCCTTTAATCTTGATATCCATCTGAAAAGCGGTAATGCCTTCTCTTGTGCCGGCGACTTTGAAATCCATATCGCCCATATGATCTTCATCGCCGAGTATATCGGTAAGTACGACAACATCATCTTTTTCCTTTATCAATCCCATCGCAATTCCGGCGACCGGACTGCGCATGGGGACGCCGGCATCCATTAACGACAGCGAACCAGCACATACCGTAGCCATGGAAGACGATCCATTCGATTCAAGGACATCGGATACGATGCGCAAGGTATACGGAAAAGCCTTGTCTGAAGGAATGCAGGGTTTGAGAGCGCGTTCAGCCAGATTGCCATGACCGATCTCGCGACGGCTCGGGCCGCGAACCGGTTTGGTTTCGCCGGTACAAAAGGGCGGAAAATTATAATGCAGCATATAGCTCTTGTAAAACTCACCCTCAAGGCCCTCGATTTTCTGTTCATCAATTTTTGTGCCCAGCGTGGTGGCAGCCAGAGCCTGAGTTTGACCCCGGGTAAAGAGTGCAGAACCATGCGCACGGGGCAAAAGCCCGATTTCGATGGAAATGTCGCGAATATCATCAGGACCGCGTCCGTCGAGACGGATTTTTTCCTGCAAAACCATCTCACGCATGTATTCTTTTTCAAGATCATGAAAAATACCACCCATAACAGACTCCATCTCCGGATACTCTTCCTCGAGCGCTTCCACAACTTTATCAAAAAGCTCGTGTAAAGCGGTATGACGGGCTTCTTTTTCTTTGATTTGTAACGCTTTCTTCAATTCATCTTTGACCATCTCGGTAATCTTGTCGGTCAAATCAGGGTGTTCTTCTTCAGCGGCAAATTCCATCTTGGCCTTTGCAGCTTTATCGATTATCTGTTTCTGAATCTCGATGACCTTTTTAATCTGCTCATGGCCAAAGGCCAGTGCTTCCAGCATATCCTCCTCTGAAATTTCCCTGGCTTCACCTTCTACCATTAAAATGGACTCTTCAGAAGCGGCAATAATCAAATCCATATCGCTCTGAGACTTTTCGTCATAGGTAGGATTGGCGACAAACTTGCCATCAATACGGCCGACACGAAGACCGGCGATTGGCTCTTCAAAAGGAATATCGGATAGATTCAACGCCACAGAAGCACCTGTAATTCCAAGTACATCGGCATCATTGACGCGATCGGATGACAAGACCCAGATAAACACCTGGGTTTCGTGTTTAAAGCTTTTCGGAAACAATGGCCGGATCGGTCGGTCGGTCAGACGGGCATTGAGAATCTCGGTTTCGGTCGGACGTCCCTCCCGCTTGAAAAAACCACCGGGAATTTTACCGACTGCATAGGCTTTTTCTCTATAATCCACAGTGAGGGGAAAAAAACCAAGGTCTGCTTTGGGCTCTGAACTGCAGACAGTGGTAACCAGTACCACTGTATCTCCCAATTGTACCCATGCTGCTCCATTGGCCTGCTTGGCGAGTTTGCCGGTTTCAATTATCATGGTCTTTTCGCCGACAGACCCTTCTTGACGTATAAACATTATACCTCCGAATAATATTAGGTACTCTTCTGCAGCGTTTTTGCTGCTATTGTGTTCTATTCTTCCACGGTTTTGCTTTGTACTTTGGTTGTATCGATCAGATCATCGAGCGAAACATAGAGATCATCCACTATATCCTTATCAACCAGTACAACGGGTTTCAAGTTTTCGGATTTTGCATAGACCTGATCGCCTTTGTCTTTGCCGAACATCAGTTCGGCAATTTTATTATCCTCTTTATCATAAAAGGTCGCCCGCAGCTGCGGTTTGGCCAGGCCATAGGGACGCAGTGATTTGGGGGCCTGGCTGACGAATTTCTTTGCCTCCAGCCGTCCGATGGCGGAATTGACCGAAGAAATCTTCCAGGACTTTGCCGGCTGTATTATTGGTTCCGTAATCATCCAGTTTCCGGCTGTGTCTTTTTCACAGACAATGGTGGAATCGACATAGTCGAGAATAAGCTTGTTCACCTGACCCGAGGTCACCTCGGATAATTTTTTGTAGCGCAACTCGTAGAGGTCTACATCGAGTTTGTGAACGAATGAGCTATCAACAGTGAAAACCGGTTTACGGGATTCATCTTTGGCGTAAAAAGTGGCATCGATGGCATCACCGAGTGTTAGCGTCTTTTTGGCGTTGTCCGCACCGATGTAGAGATCAAGGAGATACCGCGGTGAATCCAGCCCATAGGCTCTACCGGAAGCCGGTGATTCATCGACAAATTTTTTGGCTTTGGCCGATGAAAGCTGATTGAGAATTTGATCGACAGTCGATTTATCGGCACGTGTTTCCAGCGGACTGGTAAGGGTCCAGAATCCCATATCGCGTTCAAGGGAAAACGAACCCTGTGGATTTTTGAGATCCAGCCCCATCACCTGGTTTTTTTCAAACGCAAGCGCGCGTTTATCGCGCAGATCGAAAAGATTCTTCTCGATATGCGTTTTCAGGGTTGTAGTGGTCAGGAATACCTGTGGCGTACCCGACTTGCGGGCGAAGACAAAAGAACCGGTGGGGTTTTCGTCGCCGATAAAAAGAGTATCCTGCTGACCATTGTGGACGAGAACGAGTTTTCCCCGTGCCGGATCGAGGCCGAAAACATGGTATTCACTTGAATCGCTTGAAATGGCGCGTTCGGTTTTGGCCCGGTTCAACACATTGAGAATATCATCAATGGCCTGTTTATCCGCCTCGGTCTGAACCGGTCCGGTAATTTTCCAGGTATCCATGAGCGTATCGCGTACGACGTGGATACCTGACGGTTGCAGATATAGCTCATTTATATTCTCTTTTTCGATGACCAACAATTTTTCTTCCAGCTCTTTTTGCTCTTCGCGCTCTTTGTCCTGCTTGTCGACAAAAAGAACCAAAACAACACCAACGGCAAGGACGAGTCCGAGAATCAATGTTGTTTTAAAATTCATATTTCATTCCTGTATTTAATTCAACTCACTTTTGATGATTTTTTGATAAAAAGAGAGGGCTTGAGAAAATTCACAAGCCCTTTACGATTTATTTGCGTTTTACATAGACCCATACACCGGCAATGAAAATCAAAACCGGCAGAAAGACGACGCCGAAATAGAGAATCAGGCGTGACTGTTTCTTGGTCAGGCTCAGCCTTCTGTCTTCGGGATCGCGTGCGCGAACCGAAATCAGGTCTTCCTCTTCTGCCAGCCAGCTGACCGTATTCATAAAAAGATCACCATTGCCCTGGTTGCGAAAATAACCGTCTGCAGCAAAATCGGAATCGCCAAAAACGCCAAGTCGCATTTTTGCCGCCCCGGATGCAGCCGAATTCTTTTCGGCAACGGTCAGAATCGGCAGCGGACCTCTGGTATCCTGTCCGGCATCAAAACCGAGGGGGCCGGCATCCAGAGGACCGGTTTCGCCCCAACTGCGCTGGCTGGTCTTTGCCAGTTCGGTTACGGTCAAGCCGCCCGGCACCTCATCCATTTTGCTGACTGATCGGGCAAAGGGGAAAAAGGTCATAACGTTAAAATTTCTGGTAATGGCGTGATCGGCATAATCGTTCGCAATCGGAATAGCCGGACCGGTGCCGAACAACTGGCCGAGACCGGAAGCGTCTATAACAGTATTGTTAGCGACATTGATGCCATACTCTGCAAGCAACCGACTAAAGGAAGGGGGAGATTCCGGGTCGAGCATAAACAATGCTTTGCCGCCTTTATCCAGATAGGCTTTAATCTGCTGTCTTTCAGTATCAAAGAGATCGGTTTTAGGACCGGCAATGACCAACACACTGCAATCATCCGGAATAGAATCAATTTCCGAGGAGGCGAGCAAAATTTTATCAATCTGATAATTTTCATCCTCAATAACGCTTTTGGCGTGCGAGTACCCTTCCCGTTCACCGCTGTCATAATCTTTTTCGCCATGTCCGGTGGTGAAATAGATTTTTTTAATCTCGTCACGGGAAACTTTGATAATCGCGTTTGTCAATTCCTCTTCGGTCGCTTGTTCAATTTTTTCCTGTTTGGCGTTACCGATAACCGCGATAGTGCCATAGGTATCGATATTATATCTTTTCGCCATACCCGGGTTTTTATCCGGATCTATAATCTCCCAGTCAAACCGGGGAGAGATATTTTCATATTCTATAAACAGTTCTTCGGCCTGCATTTCTTCGCCGGATTTGAAAAAGCCGATGGCAGTGATATCTTTATCCAGATTTTGCAGCACGCTGGTGGTTTGCGGTGCAAGACTGAACTGTTTTGCTGCCGTGGTATCAAGTCTGGCATTGAAACGGCCCAAAAGAATGTTTAAAACAACCAGAATGCCGAGCACAAAAAGGATCAAAAGCGCTGCATTGCTGCCGAATTTGGCCGAACGGCTCGACAATCCCTCTTTTATAGACGAAAAGTTGAATACCACATAAAGAACAAGAAGAACAGCACCTGTGATCATAAAAATCGTGGATACGGAAGTCATAATTGCGTTGATTGAATATATAATTAATCCGAGAAGGAGCAAACCAAGTCCGACCAGTCCTCCAATTTTAGAATATTTTTTCATCATCATTTTCCCCTCCATCTAGCCGATTCAATTGAAATATTGGACAGGAACAAACCCATAGTGATAAAGCTGAGATAAAAAACAATATGCTTGGTATCGAGAACACCTTTGGCAAAGTCATCAAAGTGTCCGATGAGCGAGAAATTTTCAAATATACCGCCCAGAGCCGGACTGACAAAACCGGAAACCCAGCCGATTGCCCAGAAAAAGAGAATAAAGGCAACCGTACTAACGGCGGCGACGATCTGGTTATCGGTCAGGCTTGAAAAAAAGAGGCCGAATGCGATATAACTGAGACCAAGCAGAAAAAGGCCCAGATAACCGGTCAATACAGGACCAAGTTCGGGCTTGCCAAAGATAAACAACAGAATCATGAATATGCTTGTTGCCAGCAACATCACCAGGTAGAGCACAGCTCCGGCTGAGAATTTACCCAGAATGGTTTGCAGATTGGTAACCGGTGAGGTCATCAACAGCTCAATCGTTCCGGTTTTCTTTTCGTCGGAGTAGAGCCTCATCGTGATCAGCGGCAGAAAAAAGAGTGCAAACAGACTCATATTATGTAATATAGGCCTGATTGCCATCATATTGACATTCAGTTTTGGTGGTGCCATCCGGTACATTTGTGCCTGCATATCGGCCCGCATACAGACCTGGACAAAATTAGACACAATCAGATAATAGAAAACACCGGATATAAGCAGGAAAAGGCCAATTACGACATATGCAATCGGAGAGCTGAAATAGGATTTTAATTCTCGATTAAATATCGCCATGAAATTTCTCATTGTCCTGTTCCCTCCTCTCTGGTTGTGACGTGCAGAAAAACATCCTCAAGGCTAACACCCTCTGATTTGAGTTCATAGAGATCCCAGCCGCTGTCGATAATGGTTTTCGCGATGAGCGGACGGGAATCCTCTTTCGTTTTGCTTTCGATTTGGATATTGACAAGGTCGTTTTTCCTGGCCGTGGATGTGATCAGATTAATATCCTGAAGCGAGGTCAATTTTTCAGCGATTTTATCTTTTGGTCCTTTGACAACAAGGTTAAGGCGTTCCGCCCCGGCAAGTGCCTTGGTCAGGTTGTCCGGCGTATCTTCAGCAACCACCTTACCTTTATCGATAATGACAACGCGTTCGCAAGTCATACTGACTTCGGGAAGGATATGGGTACTGAGAATGATGGTATGATCGCCGGCCAGGCTTTTAATCAATTCACGAACTTCGATGATTTGTTTTGGATCGAGACCGACGGTGGGCTCATCCAGTATGAGAACATCCGGATTGTGAACCAGGGCCTGCGCCAGTCCGACGCGCTGTTTGTAACCCTTTGAGAGTTGTTTGATAACGCGGTTTTTGACATTTTCAATGTCTGTTTTGCCCATCACTTCCGTCACGGCAGAACCGATGTTTTTTGCGCCCACCCCTTTAATTTTGGCAACAAAATTGAGAAAATCAATAACACGCATCTCCTGATAAAGAGGGGGATTTTCAGGCATGTATCCAATGTGTTCCCGTACTTTCATCGAGTCTGTGTGGACATTATAACCAGCCACAGTGGCTCTGCCATGTGTCGCGGGCAAATAGGTGGTCAGAATCCGCATGGTTGTGGTTTTACCGGCGGCATTGGGACCGAGAAATCCCAGGATTTCACCCTTTTCCACCTGAAACGATACGTTATCAACAGCCTTTACCCGTCCGAAAAAGCGAGTAATCTGTTGTACCTCAATCATGGATTTTACCTCCTTTCCTTATACTTGAATCTTCAGGTCGTTATGGTAAAAACGGAACAGATTTATTACCTTAATATCAGCCAAAAGTTAACGACGCAAGCCCAGCTTTGCGATCAGCTCGCGATAAGAGTCCAGATCCTTGCGCTTTAAATACTCCAGCAGGCGTTTGCGTCTGCCGACGATCTTGAGAAGACCGCGCCGGGAATGAAAATCTTTTGGGTTGGTTTTGAAATGATCTGTTAAGGAGTTTATTTGCTCGGTCATCAGAGCGATTTGAACTTCTGTTTTTCCCGATTTTTTTTCATCCCCGCCAATGGTTTTGATAATTTCAGCCTTTTGTTCTTTTGAAATAGCCATTCATTCCTCCGCTAATTTACTCGTATTTTATCAAAAAGTTCCCTACTCTGTTCGATATCTTCCTGAATTTGTTCAATTAAGCCCTTGGAAGATTCGAATTTTTTATCATTTCGAATGAAATCGATAAATTCAAGATCGACTTTCATATTGTAAATTTCATCATCAAATTCATGAATATAAACTTCGATGACATTTTTCTGTAAATTAAATGTAGCCCGGTTGCCGATATAGGTCGTACTTTCGAATGTGTGACCTTCAATTGTAATCAAAGTTGTATAGACACCGGCATTGGGAATCAGTTTATAGGATGAGAACGGCCGTATATTTGCGGTTGGAAAACCCAGTTCCTTACCGCGGCCGTCTCCCCGAATAACCCTGCCATTGAGCCTGTATGCACGATCGAGAAATTTCGCCGCTTTTCCGACAGACCCCTCGGCAATCAGACTTCGAATCAGAGTGCTGCTTATGATCTGGTTGTCCATGGTTTTTGCCGGCAGGGCCTGCACCTGAAAGTTCAGCTTGTTCGCCAGACGCTGTAGCAATTCGATGTTTCCCTTACGATTGCGACCAAACGAGTGATCATAACCGATAACCATTTCGGTAAGCAGAAGCTTTTTTTTCAAATAATTTTGGATAAAATCAACCGGCTCGATATTGGAAAAATCCTTGTTGAAATTAGCCACCACCAGGCGCTCCAGGCCGATTCTGTTAAGAATATCGATTTTCTCCTCGATCGTGGTGAGTATGCGCAGAGGCATTTTTTCCTTGTTTCGCAGCACCAGTTGTGGATGGGGTTCAAAGGTTACCAATGTGGTAATCAGATCTTTGCGATCAGCAATGTCGCGCATTTGTTGGATGATCTGTTGATGACCCCGGTGAACGCCATCGAATGTACCGATGGTGACAATGGACTTTTGTTTTGAATGAATTTGATTTAAATCCCAAAAAATTTCCATTTGATCCAATGCTGCGTTACCATTCAAACCGTTATTTCGGCCACTTGCCGGGCGTTTTCGAGTTTATGATCTCCCACCCGTGTTCTGATCAGTGTCTGTAAAAAGCCTGTTGTACCCAGCGCCTCTCCGATATCGCGCGCAAGGGAACGGATATAGGTTCCTTTCGAACAGGTGATTTCAAGATAAAGGCGATCCTTTTCAAAACCGTTCAGGCGCAGCCGATGAATGAACACCTTTCGTTTGGGCAATGACACCTCAACGTTTTGGCGCGCCAATTCATAGAGTTTTCTACCTCGGTGCTTGAGGGCTGAAAAGGCGGGAACCTCCTGTACGATTTCACCACTCATCGCATGCAAGACGGACAGGATTTTCTCCTGATTCAGCCCGGGAACTGTTACGGTTTTGACAATTTTACCGCTAATATCCAGCGAATCGGTTTCAATGCCCAATCTGATAATGGCTTTATATTCCTTTTCAGCGTTGACAAAATGGTGTATTTCCTTGGTCGCGTTTCCGGTGCAAACCACCAATACCCCTTCAGCAAAGGGATCCAATGTTCCGGCATGGCCGATCTTTATCTTATGAGCTGACATGCGTTTTAAATATCGTATAACATCATAAGAGGTCCATCCAACGGGCTTGCGGATATTAAAAATTTGGTTTAAATCACCCATCTTGGAAAAGAACAAAAATCTAGTCTTTTTTGCGATTTATCTTGTTCAGCAGTTCTGAAATATGCGCTGCATATTCAGTGGAATCGTCATAAAAAAATCGCAACTCGGGAACGAATTTCAGACGGATACGATGTCCCAGTTCCCGACGAATTTGGGGGGCAGCGTTCTGCAAGAGTGTTTCGTTTTTTTCCTTTTGCTCCTCCCCGCCCATTACACTATAGTATATATTTGCATAGCGTAAATCTTTACTCATTTTGATCTTGGTAACCGTAAAGAGCCGGAATTGCGGATCATCCATCTCGCGCAAAAAAATGTCACCGATTTCTTTTTTAATAAGAGTCGCCACTCTGTCTGAGCGGCTGTAATTTAGTGGTGTCATATTATAAAATTTCGAATTGTTGGTTCATGATCTGTATATTGTGTTCCTGCTCTACCAGGGAAAATATTTTATTGAGCGTTTTTTCAACAAAGCGTTTTTCGTTTGCAACGACGGCAACTCCCAGGGTTGCCAGCTGCCACTTGTCGTTTTGATCGATTTCTGCAATCGAAATATTAAATTTGTTTCTCAAACGCTGTTTCAGGCTCAAAAGCACAAACCGTTTTTCTTTCAGACTGGCGCTATCCGGTATAAAAATTTCCAGCTGCAGTAAACCGACCAGCATTTAATTTCCCTTGTTGGAATCTTCCAAGGTACGCTTGGTTTCCACCTTGCGATAGGTTTCAATGATATCATTGACCCGCAAGTCATTAAAATTGGCCAGGCCAAGGCCGCATTCATAGCCGGAGTTCAATTCCTTCACATCTTCCTTGAAGCGCTTTAAGGACACAATCCGTCCATCGTGAATCAACCGATCATCCCGATACACCTTGACCGGATCATTGCGGTGGACTTGACCGGAAGAGATATAGCAGCCCGCAACCGTTCCCACTTTGGGCACTTTAAAAATCTGGCGAACTTCGATGGTACCTTTTAATTCTTCCGTAATCTGAGGTTTCAGGAATCCTTCCAAAGCGGCCTTGATATCATTGACGATATCATAAATCACTTCATATTGACGAATATCGACATTTTCTTTTTCAGCCAGTTCTCTGGATTTGCTGGTCGGCCGGACATTGAATCCGATAATAATGGCACCGGAGGCGGCAGCAAGCAAAACATCGGATTCGGAAATCGCACCGACACCGCTGTGGATGATAGAGACGGCTACTTCTCTGCCCGAGAGTTTCATCAGAGAATCAGTGATTGCCTGTATAGAACCATCGACGTCACCCTTGAGTACAACCAGCAATTGCTTGATCTGACCTTTTTGAATCTGTTGGGAAATTTCATCCAGTGTGCGCGGACGGCTTCTCCAGTGTTCGTATTCGCGCTGTAGTTGTTGCCGTTTTTGGCTGACTTCTTTGGTATCGCGCTCGGATTCCAGCACCGTAAACGAGTCGCCTGCCTGGGCCAGGCCATCGAATCCGAGCACCTGAACCGGCACCGCCGGTCTTGCGGATTTTACCCTGCGTCCGCGTTCATCGAACATGGAACGCACCTTACCATAACAAGCCCCCGAAACAAACGGATCGCCGACGGATAGTGTGCCTTTTTGTACCAATACCGTGGCTACCGGTCCCTTGCCTTTATCGAGTTTGGATTCGATAATAACACCTTTGGCCAAACGACTCGGATTTGCTCTCAGATTGAGCATCTCAGCTTCGAGAAGAATGGCTTCAAGGAGTGAATCGACGTTTTGACCTGTTTTGGCCGAAATTTCAATGCTTTGGTATTTTCCACCCCATTGCTCCACGAGCACATCTTTTTCAGCAAGCTGTTTGCGGATAAGATCGGGATTTGCATTTGGTTTATCAACTTTATTGATGGCGATAACCATCGGCACCGACGCTGCTTTGGCATGGCTGATCGCTTCGGTGGTCTGTGGCATGACGTTATCATCGGCTGCCACCACCAGCACCACAATGTCGGTTGCCTGCGCCCCCCGGGCCCGCATAGCGGTAAAGGCTTCGTGACCGGGTGTATCCAAAAAGGTAATGCTTTTCTCTTTATCGATATCCACTTCATAAGCACCAATATGCTGAGTAATTCCTCCGGATTCGCCGGAAATGATATTACTCTTGCGAATATAATCGAGGAGCGAAGTTTTACCATGATCGACGTGGCCCATAATCGTAACCACGGGAGAGCGTGGTTCGAGATCCTCTTCAGCGTCTTCCTCTTCGACATCGACGAGCTCTTCGCCAAATTCTTCAAGTGCCTCGACTTTATAGCCATATTCAGAGGCGAGCAGCTCGATGGTATCCATATCGAGCCTTTGATTGATCGTAACCATCATACCGAGATCCATACATTTCCGAATCAGTTCGGTACCCTCTATATTCATCACCCTGCCTATTTCTGACAGCGACATAAATTCACTGACTTTGATGACCGGGATTTCTTCCTCTTCTGTTTCCTCTTCTGCTACACTTCTTTTCTTGCGGCGCTTGCCCTTACCGGTATCTTCCATGGTGGCAAGAGTTTGGCGAATGTTATCCTCTATCTCTTTTTCATCGAATGAGGGTTTGCGTTTTTTCTTGCCTTTTTTGCGTTTCTTCTGTTTTTGCTCTGCTGTCAGCTTTTCAGTGGCTTCAGCTTCTTCAGGAACATCCTTTTTACGGCGACGTTTTCTTCGTTTTTTCTTGGTGGGTTTTTCTGTCGTTTCAGCCGGGCTTTTTTCTTTGCCCGCCTTTTCAGGTTCAGGTTTTTCAGCTTTTGCTCTTACAGCGCCTTCTTCTGGGGGAATTTCTATAACTTTTAATTTTTTCTTCGGTCTTTTGGGTTTTTCTACAGGAGCTTTTTCAGGTGCCTTTGGCTGTTCGGGTTTCTCAGCTGCCTTTTCCTCGATCTTTTTCTTCTCTTCAGCTTCAATCTCGCGCTGCTTTTTCCACTTTGGCATTTCTTTGGCCAACTCGGTCGATGCCTGTAAACGACGTTCGAGTTCCTTGCGGGCCTCCTCCTTACGGCCCTCTTCAAGGGCGCGTCTGTCGCGCAGGCGTTTGCGAAACTCATATTCCTCATTAGGCTTTTCAGGTTTTTCACCAAACTCGGTAATAACCTGCTCATAAGCCTCATCGTTCAGGAGACTCATGTGATTTCGAATATCAAAGTCCAATTTCAAGAGATATTCAATAAGCTCTTCATTTGAAATATTAAATTCCCGAGCAACCTGGAACACTCTTTTTTTAACAGCCAATATAAAAAACTCCTAATGATTATTCTTCATAATATTCTTCGAGCGTAGCGATAATTTTCTCAGCGGTTTTTACGCCGATACCGGGGAGCTGCATTAATTGCTTCTGACCGGCATCCAGTACATCTTTTACCGTATCGAAACCACCGTCTTCAATAGTGGTTTTGATTTTATCGCTCAGTCCTTCAACGTCCTGTATGGAAATATCTTCTTCCGAGCCCTCCTCCATCATTTGACGATATTCTTCGTCTCTGACGGTTAAAATCTCGTAACCGGTCAATCTCGATGCCAAACGGCGATTCTGTCCGCCTTTACCGATCGCCAGTGAAATTTGGTCCTCATCCAGGACAGCGATTACTTTATGTTCCTCTTCATCAATAGCGATGCGCATGGGTTTTGCCGGACTCAGAGCGCGGGTGATAAAAATTTCCGGCTCGCTGCTCCAGTTGATGATATCGATTTTTTCGTTGCTAAGTTCCTTGACAATAGCCTGGATACGCATACCTTTCATTCCGACGCAGGCACCTACAGCATCGATTCGCTTGTCGTTAGACAAAACAGCAATTTTAGTGCGTTCTCCCGGTTCTCTTGCAATTGTTTTGATTTCAATGATACCTTCATAGATTTCCGGAACCTCGAGTTCAAACAAACGAACGAGAAACTGTTCCGAACTGCGCGAAATCAAAATTTCCGGACCGCGGGGGGATAATCCGACAGACTTGATGACGGCGCGGAGATGGTCGCCCCGACGGTAACGTTCTGAAGGAATCTGTTCTGATTTCGGCAGTAGTGCTTCCACTTTATCGATATTGATATAGATCATATCGCGATTAATTTGACGAATATCACCGCTGATGATTTCACCGACCCGGTTTTTATATTCGTCGTAAACGAGCTCTTTTTCGATTTCCTTGATACGCTGATTTAGATTTTGTTTTGCAGCAATAATCAAGCGTCTGCCAAAGGTGGTGGGATCGACGATTTGCATAAAATCCTCACCCATTTCCAGATCAGGCGCGGATTCCTGTGCTTCCTGCAGCGTAATCTGCCTGACAGGGTCCTCCACGTCTTCGACAATAGTTTTGTATTGGTATATCTCTATTTCACCTTTATCCATATTTACAAACACTTCAAAATTGTCAGCATTGCCAAATTTTTTCTTGATCATGGAAAGGAAAATATCCTGCACGATCTCAGCCATGGTCTCACGTTCGATATTTTTTTCCCTTACCAGTTCACTAAAGGCATCCGAAATTTCGAGTTTCATGATCACAACCTGTGTTAAAATTCAATCTCAACTTTTGCTTTTTTAATTCGTTGAAATGGTAACCGGATCGGCTTTTCCTCGGCCAAGAGATAAATGGAATCTTCTGTAACATTTTGCAGGCGTCCGGTTATGGTAATATCCTTGTCATCCTGGGAATAGGTTACTTTGAGCAACCTCTCCAATTGTCGTTCATAATCGCATTTTTCTTTCAGCGGCCGGTCGAGACCCGGAGAGGAGACTTCGAGACGATAATTGTCGGAAAATAAATCTTTTCTATCCAAAAGATCTGCAATTGAACGACTAATTTTCGTACATGTATCTAAATCCACTCCACCTGATTTGTCGATAAAAACGCGTAATACGGTTTGACTTCCCTTGCCTTCGAGTTCATAATCGACCAAATCAGCATTATGAGCGACCGCGGATTCCTTTAAAATACGCGTCAATTCTTCCTGAAACATAAAAAATCCTGTTTAAGCAACAAAAAAGTGGGCCTTTTGAGCCCACTTGATTTTAAATATAATATACTGTTATTAAAAAAGCAAGATATTTCTATATGAATATCTATTGCTGTTCAATCATCGCCATCAGCATTTCCGCATCGGTAACCTCGGTTGCGTCCGGATAATTTTGCACCAGTTGTTCAAGCAGAGATTTTGATCGCTCCACTTCACCGGCGTTACGGGCATTCATAGCCGCCTTGAGCAAAAATTGGGGAGCATGAATCGATTCCGGATACTTGTCGGCAGCTTTGCTGTACTGTTCAACCGCATCCAGATACCTCCCCTGCTGTTCATAACAAGCCGCTATTCCGCCCATGGCCGTAGCGCCAAAATGCTCGTTCCCTTTATAATCGGATAAAAATTCACGAAAATAGGTTTCAGCGTTGCTATAGTCCAGTGTATTGTAAAAACATTTTGCCAAATAGAGTTTGCCGATACCGGCGCTTTGGGTGCCTCGATAATTTTCCACAATAGAACTAAATAGAGGTATGGCCTCTTCAAAATCACCCGCTTCATAAAGCTGAGTAGCCTGTATCAGCTCAGCGCTGGCAAGCTCATTTTTCTTGGCCGACGCTCTTGTGAAATAGGTTATCCCGACAACCAGCAATACCAACGCAATCAATACTGTATAAATATAGCTGGAATGCGCTTTAACCCAGTTGTTGGCATTGATATAAAATGTGACGAGTTTATCCTCTTTTAGTTCCTTTTTACTCAGTCGTTTCCTTGGTTTTAACATCGCTCATCCATGGTTTAAAATTAAAAATTATGAATTCAAACGCTAAATATAACAATACCAGGAAATAAAATCAAGTCCTAAAATGCAGGTAATGATTATTCCGGTGGTATAGCTTCGCGCGAGGATACAATGACGATTTCATAAAGATGTATCGCAACCGCTGTTATGTAAATAATAAGGGCAACAATAACAACGACCGTTCCC
>WJMF01000093.1 GCA_014728085.1 Candidatus Zhuqueibacterota bacterium | reverse complement strand
CTCGATCTAATGCTGACCGGATATGACGGTACCGATCCCTGCAGCAAACTCTATCGCAATGATGATAACAGCTTTACCGATTCCGGCCTGTCGTTCACCGATCTGCATGCCGGATGCGCTGCCTGGTGCGACTATGACAATGACAGCGATCTCGACATTATACTCACCGGCCGAAATTCAGCCGGCACGCCGCAAACCATCATCTATCGCAATGACAACAATGCCTTTACCGATATCTCGGCATCGCTTTTTGATGTGGAGCGAAGCCGGGCCGCATGGGGCGATTACGACAGCGACGGCGATGCCGATCTGCTCCTTAGCGGTGATACCCAGTCGGGATATGTAACAAGGCTTTATCGCAACGACAGCGGCAGTTTTACCGATGTATCCGCCGGACTCACCGGCATCTGTAACGGCGACGGCGTATGGGGCGATTACGACAACGACGGCGACCTCGATATTCTCCTCACCGGCAGCCGCTGGGCAACCCCGAACTCTTTAACCAGACTTTACCAAAACGATTCCGGTTCGTTTCGCGAGGTCTCTACCGCCCTGAAAGAGCTGAATTACAGCTGTGCTGCCTGGGGCGATATTGACAACGACCACGATTTGGACCTCATCCTGAGCGGCAGAGATGTGGATTCGAATCCCTTTTCGAAGATATACCGCAACGACCAATCCACAGCCAATACCGCACCGGCAGCTCCTGCCGGGCTCGCTCATACCAGCGCTTGCAACGAGGTAACGCTAAGCTGGAATGTATCCACAGACAACCAGACACCGTCGAATGGATTGAGCTATCATCTCAAAGTCGGCACATCTTCAGGTGCCAGCGATATTTTTTCCTCTATGGCACAAAACAGCGATGGATGGCGTAAAATTGCAGCTTTGGGCGGGCAATGCTACAACCTCTCCTGGACGCTGCAGAATCTCGCTGCCGGTACCTGTTACTGGAGCGTGCAGGCTGTGGATAATGCATTGGAAGGATCTGCATTTGCTGCCGAGTCGACGTTTGAACTCGAGTATGTGCGCTTGCAGGCAAAACTTTTCCTGCAAGGCCCCTATGACCCAAACCTCGACCGCATGCGCGATGATCTGCGCACAGCCGGCCCGGTGCCGTTAACCTCGCCTTACACCCAGGACAGTCGCACCATAACCACTATACCCGACCAGATCGTGGACTGGGTTTTGGTAGAGCTGCGAAACACCCCCGATGCTGCGGCCGTCGTTTCAAAAAGCGCTCTCCTGCACCGCGATGGCAGAATCGTTGCCGATGATGGCAGCACCGGTCATATTCATCTCGCTGCAGCGCCGGGCAGTTATTATATCGTCATTCGGCACCGCAATCATTTACCCGTTATGAGCAGCGCTTCCCACCCCCTCTCCGCCGTCAGTTCTCCTCTTTACGATTTTAGCAGCGACAGCGACAACTATTACGGAGCCGGTGGTACAGTAGAGATTAAAGACGGGATTTGGGGATTATGGAGCGGCGATCTGGATCAAAACGGCACGGTGAATAGCCAGGATTATGCCCTGTGGTACAACGCCGACCACGACGGTGTTTGCGGTTATTCCGCCTGTGACTGTAACGAAGACGGCACCGTTGATGCAAGTGATTTTATCCTCTGGTCTGAAAACGCAAAACTGGGTGCGCGCACGGCTGTGCCGTAAAAAAAAACCTGCATCAACGGTACAGAGAATTCTCTTTCGCCCCCGTCAGGTGGGTGGGCTCGATATTTTTTTGTCTTCGATCCACTGGTTTCTACACGGGGTTGGACGATACTATCGCGTGGCGGGGTATGGTTTTAGAACGCAGTAAAAGTGACTTTTATTTCATTACGTGATTTGATTTAGAGAAAAATTTTTATCAGGACAATATCAAAACAACAAAGATAACAAAGCTATAAACGACTAATTATTAATATTTTATGATATTTCATTTCCCGGTTCATCTCTGTATATAATTCTATTTTTCTCAGCGTTCCTCAGCGAGCTCGGCGGTTTTAATTAGTCTTGAATAAGTGATAACTCACATTCTTGCACAGTATTTGATATCATAGGATTATCAATTCTTTTTATCAAACGTTCTGATACAGACCCGCGAACTTGACCCTAAAGGCAATCGATTCGGTAGAGCAACAGGTTGATCGCCTCAGACCTCTGCCGGGGATGCATATTGGTGCCGCCAGTGGCCCTGAACTATTTAACCTTCCGGGAAACGATTTCCGGACGATCAAATTCAAACCCCGGCTGTTGCGCAATCGTACTTCCCCGGATGTCCGACTGCACCGTACCCAACACGAAACCCAATTCGATCATATCAGCAGATCAAAGTGGCTTGGTATCCTTCCCGAATCTACATGATTCAGCGGCAGAAGAATTGATAAACACCTTGCAGCCATATACAACGAAAATGGCGAAAATTTTTTATCCGGCGCCATGCCCCCCAAAGGGTACGATTTATAGATACCAAATCATCACCGCCGCGGTTTCAAAGAGTCGGTATCCACAGGCAAACATCTGTTGGAAACTACCCGGTTTTGATCTTTATCTGCCAATCAGGGACAGGAAACAGATGTGGTAAACAGAGCACCGCTAGTGTTTACCCGTACCTGCCAGCACTGTCCGTCCGATGATTTCATGATGATTCCGGCATTATTCGCGTTGATATAGGGTTGTCCATTGATTTCCAGCCAGGTAGCGGGCTCGCGATCGCCGATATTGATGCCCACCTTGCCTAAAACCAAAAGATCGCCTACAAGGAGGTGCTTTTCCGCCCCGACATGCAGACCATAGTGGTTATCGCCAACGTTATGGTTTTTGCCTAGAAAAACCGCGGTCTCAAGATCGGTGGACAACACATATCCACCCACATCCAAAACATTGCTGCTGACTCCGGCCAAGTGGTTGCCTTCATTGGTGTTATGGTATCCCAGACTTGCTGAAGTGATCCACTGATCATGATTTGAACCACCCAGGAGAAATCCCTGAACGCCGAGGTGAGCGGAATCAAAGTCCTCACTCAAAACAGTACCGATTCCTTCTATCACCACCTGTTTCTCATTGTTGCTGCTGGTGACATCCTTGGCGTAGATCGAAGTGTTATATGTGCCGAATATAGGTAGGAGGGAGGCGGCATGCCCTTCGATTCGCAAGCGGGAATCAGGATTATCAACACCAATCCCGATGCGCCCCGGATCGGCCGGCGTACCAATGGTGACATTTGCCTGGTTGTCTACTTCCATCAATAAATCTCCCCCGGTGTTCTTGACCATCAACTGGGACCAACCGGTGGCGAATAACAAAAAAACAATACTCACAGAAATCCATAACCTGAACATTCTTTTCTCCCGATGTTTTATATTTATAACAACCTGCATTTCTGTCACAAAAATAATACAAATCGGTGACAGGTGTTATTATTTTTTGTCAATTAAAAATTTCTTGTCATAATATAAAGTTATAACTATATAATTTAGAGGGTATAAAACCAGAACATCCTCATTGTCAACAAGAATAGCAAAAAATACGCCAAAAATTGATAAAAAAGAGGTATATTGAAACGTGCATCTATTATTATGGATAATCATATTGAAAAATACTTTATTTCGAAATTTTGCAGAGCGAAATCCCTCCGCTTGTTATCGTCCCGGATTTTTATTCCGTTTTTTGAATGCTCAAACGGATCGTTAATAAAAAGCAACAGGCGGAAGAGCTCGCGGAGCGGCCTTTACTATCTATAATATCTCTTGCGACACTCGAAATCGAATATCTAAGATGCATAGTATTATCTATACACTCTGTTTTTATATACTCTCAGAGCGTTAGAACCAGATCAAAGAGTCATACAATCTAAAATCTGTTCAATGACGATAAATTCTGAACTTGCATACTTGAGGCAAAGCCGCCCTCATGCATTCCCGGCCGAAAGTCCAGGAATGAAAAAAAGTAGGAACAAGGATAAATCCTTTTGATAAAAACCCGTTTAAATTCATCTCTCTGTGGCTCCGCGCCTCCGTGCGAGATCGAATTTGCCGGGGCTGGAAAGCGGTAATGCTGTCCCAGCCCCGATGTTTATCCATTATTGCGGTCACGGGGGCGGTGAATCTGAATAGAATCTCTCTTTGTGGCTCTGTGCGTATCCCTGCAGTTTGGCCGCAATTTCCGAATATTGATCGATAACATTATCCTGCTCATAGGGATCATTCTGCATATCAAAAAGTGACAATTCAATCTCCCGGGTGATGTATTCTCCCGGCTCACCGTCCACACCCGCTTTAAGTAAATGACGATAGGAATGCGGCAGATGCAGTTTCCAGCGGCCATCGCCGCTCATGACGCTCTCCAGATTACGGTTGGTGGAAAAGGCATAATAGTCATGCGGATTTACCGCCCCGGATTTGCCGCGAATAAGATCCCAGACATTTTTACCATCGATCTCATGCTCCGGCAAAGGCACATCAGCAAGCTCACAAAGCGTTGGCAAGAGATCAATGGTGGAAAAAACGCGCTCCGATACTGTTCCGGCCTTGACTTTGCCCGGATATTTGATGATACAGGCGGAACGGGTGCCGCCGTCAAAACTGGTGCCCTTGGCCTCGCGATACGGTGTTTTGCCGGCATGATTACCGTAACTGACCCAGGGACCGTTATCAGATGTAAAGATGACAATGGTATTGTCCTCCAGTCCGTTGGCTTTAAGCGCTTTATTGATTTCTCCAATCGACCAGTCGATCTCCATCATCACGTCGGCATAGAGCCCCATACCCGATTTACCCCTGAATTTATCACTGCAAAAGATGGGCACATGCGGCATGGAATGCGGTACGTAAAGCAAAAAGGGGTCATCCCTGTGACGATTGATAAAATCGACGGCGTGCTCGGTATACCAGGTGGTGAGCATGGTCTGTTCTTTTGCGGTCACCGGTTCAATGGTCACCTTGTCGTTTTCCCAGTACTGCAGCGGATGTTTACCCCAGAACGCCGGATTGGTGGGGTGGTGTTTCCACATGTCATTGGAATACATCAACCCGCAACATTCATCAAAGCCCCGCGCCGGCGGCCGGGTCTCCGGCTGATCACCCACGTGCCACTTGCCGAATACAGCGGTTTTATAACCGCGCTTTTTAAACAGCTCGCCGATGGTGGCAAATTTCGGATCCAGGCCCCGTTGCCTTGGCGCATGTGCGCCAAAAACCCTGGTGCGCCCCGGATAACAGCCGGTCAGCAGAGAGGCCCGCGACGCAGAACAGATCGCCTGCGGCACATAAAATTGGTGGAAACAACATCCCTCCTGTGCCAGCTGCTTGATATTTGGTGTGGGATACCCCTGATCCGCAAACGGTTTAAAATCGGCCCATCCCGAATCATCTAGAAAAACGATCACCACATTGGGTGGTTTTTTCTTGAACAGCGATCCACACCCCATACCCAGGGCCATAGATGACAGGGCCGTGGTTTTGACAAACTCTCTCCTTGATGATTGTTCATACATACTGTTGACCTCTTTTGTTTACATTCAGCGCCTGATTCAAAAATGCAGTTTTCCTAACGATCGATATATCGTTTGGTAAACGTTGGATGTTCACCCGCCATTTTCATAAAAACATCGAGCGGAACCAGCTCATAATCATCAGGCAGCCGATCGAGAATAGACCTGACCCGTTCCACTGAACTGGTTTCCCGTATATGCAAAAGCAAATAATAGGGGCGCTGTTCATTAAGCCGGCCGAGCTCAATCAGGTCGTCAGCCGCTTTTTCTTCGGAAACCATGGGCGATAAATAGTATTCAAACGAAATCATCGGACGGCCATCCTGATAATAATAGGTGTTGGCCGGCACATAACCATTGACAAATCCCATCGCCTGCGGCATATTCTCATAATAGGCTTTGATTACAGACAAGGTGAGATCGGCGAATTCTTCTTTCGGGCCGTGTCGCGAATAATCCATGATATCAAAGACACGCAGATCGAGGCGTTTCATCAGCGAATCGGCACGCCGAATCAGACCGGGTAGTTTATCCTCAGGCACGGCTTTGGGATACATGTATCCGGGCCCGGAAAGGGCACCGATAAAATAGTCATTGGGTGTGGCAGTGCTGTAAAAAAACTCGAGCAAACTCGGCACCAGCCAGCTGTAGTTCATCAGGGTTTCCCAGGCATAGGGAATCTCTCCCCGCCCCGGTTTGAGCCAGGCCCCGATACCGATGCCATCGGTCTGGATGCAGGCGAGATAGACTTTTTTCTCCGGTGTATAGGTTTTATCCGGT
>WJMF01000092.1 GCA_014728085.1 Candidatus Zhuqueibacterota bacterium | reverse complement strand
TTCGACCTCAACCTCGTTTATTATTGAATTTAGCTTGCCCATCGATGAAACTGCCGAATTTTCCTGGCCTTCATTCTTTGTCAATTTATATATTATCGGTGATTCCTCGTTTGTTCTTAACACGGCTAATGTCAGCGTTAGTAGCGACAAAAAGACCGTTTCGCTGAACAATCAAACACTTCAGCCGGATACAAAATACACTCTGATTGTCATGGCTGCACGATCAACCGGACTCGATTCACTTGAAGAGCCGCATGTTTTTACGTTTACCACCGGTTCAAGCCTGCCTTCAGGATCAATTTCAGGTAAGGTCGATTATGGCGTTCAGGATCCGCGCGGGGCCGTTGTACAACTCTTGAGTGACCGGGACTTGCTCACACCAATCGGGGCAACCGTGATCATTCAGGCAGATGGCAGCTATACCGTACCCTGGCTCGATTATGATGAGTATTATCCGATCGTTGTTAAAGATCTTGATCGTGATGGAGAAGCGAATTTTATATATGGCGATGAGCCCGTCGGCATTTATGATACGGATGGTAATAGTCGGATTGATGTTGTCAACCTGACCATGGGCTCTGATCAAAAAACAGATATCGATATGAGTTTACAGCAGCCGGCCTCTCGAACTGCAGGGTCAATATTACCACAGGCGCAACAAATTAGTCAAGAGTTCCGACCTGATTTTATTCTTTTAGATATAATGGCTGATGATCTGACAACAGCCGGAGCGGGTAAATTCTGGTTATATCATTTCAGTTCACCCGATTCAGCTGAAGAAATCGTCGTGTATGCTTCTACTGTTATTTCTCTTGTTGAAACCATTCTTTATCCCTCCGTCTTTTCCTTACCTCTTGAACCCGGATGGATGGATAGCGACCAGGCTTATACTTTTACACAAGAAGCGGGTGGAGCTGATTTTGCAGCTTTTTATCCGGATTTTACCTTATCAGCGCAGCTCTTCAAGGCTGATCTGTCGATTCCGTTGCGTAAAACCAATCAATCAAGAACTGAAACAAGATCGGATCCATCTGCAGGAAACAGCACCTTCTTTCCGGTTAAAACGGTGTGGAATTTTAATTTTTACGATGGTGGGTCCCAAAACGGTTTAAGTATAATGATCGATGCCTATAGCGGCGAAATTGTTCGGGATATCAATCCATTCGGATATACCGCCAGGGCGAATTATTCTCCGGTGGACAGTGCTGCCGGTGAATGGGCTGCGGATGCAGAGCTTGTGCTGGTAACGCCGGTTTCCGATGATCTGGACAAAGAGGGAAATGCGGGGCTCTGGATGTTCATATATCACTCGTCGAGTTTGAATGAACTCATGGGATTTTTCGGTCAGGGTGGGCGGTTTTTACAAATGGAACCCCCCCCCTGGCAACCTCCGTCACTCATACCGCTTCCGGCCGGTTGGCTCAACAGCGATTCGGTGCTTGCAATCGCCAGACAAAACGGCGGAGAGGCATTTTTGACACAACATTCGAACACGGTTTTTGAGGCTTTGCTTGGAACCGGTTACTATCCCTTTGGCATCGGTAAAGCCGTCTGGAGGGTAACATTTCACTCGGGTTCCGATTCACTACTGTTGTTTATCGACGCAATCACCGGCGATCGGTTACGGGATACGGCGAAAAGCGAAATCACTGCCAGGGAACAGCTCCGGACGGTGCAACAGCAAGCCGTGGTCTGGGCCAGCGATGCAGTGCTGACCAGCATTCAACCGACCTGTACTTTAAAAGCGCCGGCGACGTGTCCGGCCTGGATATATACATATTATTCAGCCACGTTGACAAAACACAGAAATTTTACGCTTTCTGCGGATGGCAGTGTCTCTTCTGGTGACCCTCTGGCTATGCCCCCGAGCACAGAAGCGCTACCGGATTACTGGATCGATAGCGGTCCGGTCATGACAGCGGTGCAAGCTGCTGGGGGTGCGGATTATATGGTGCGAAATGATTCGGTACGGGTCAACGTCCAGTTTTCCAGAAATATTTACACTTATTATGGCAACTCAACTCAGGCGACATGGCAGTTTATCTATATGTCCGATAGTGAGGAACATTTGCGTCTGTATGTCGATCCCGGGAGCGCATCTATTCTTCCCTCAACAGCACTTTCTGCCGCCTATCCCAGCTATAGTTTGCCTGCGGCCAACCATGCAGCAAAGATACTCGGTACCGACGCTGAATTGGTCTCAATCGAGAGTTACGGAACCGTGGGACAAAACGGTACAGCCGAATCCTGGATATACACCTATTATTCGGCCAACGCTGACGACTTTGGCACTTTTCATTTCTATAACGCTGCCCTGGTCAAAGCCACCACGGGATATCACCATATCAGGACCACTGATCCTTTGTCGGCAAAGTTGCTGGATAACCAACAAGTGTTTGCGCAGGCAGAAGCGGAAGGTGGTACAAACTTTAGAATAAAATATGCCGATACAAAAGTGACTGCGCTTTGTAGCAAGAATGCAAGTGTTCCGGGGTATAGTATTAAAGCCGACAGAACTGTATGGGTGATCCGCTATACTTCGCAAATGGGGTATGCGGAATCGATATACATCTATGACGCAGAGACAGATGAAGCCATTCTACCGACCACTATTCACACCGGAACCACAGAGAGGTTACCGGATCGATTTGAATTGAAACAAAATTACCCAAATCCGTTTAATGACGAAACTGTGATTGAATTCAGCCTGGTGCAGGGCGGTCATGTGGTTTTGAAAATTTATAATCTCAGCGGTCAGCTGATCCGGCTGGTGGTGAATACATCATACCAGACAGGGCATCACCGTGCTGTATGGGATGGCTGCGATCAAGCCGGCGACCGAATGCCTTCAGGTATTTATATCTATCGCCTCAGCAGTAGCAGTGTTGAATTGACCCGGCGCATGGTTTTTCTGAGATAAGTTGAGGGCCAGGTTGTATTCAGGATCCTTTTATTGAGAGTCCGGCGTTCAGCAAGGTGATTGGCGCCTCTATATATTGAAAACGGACGGTGCCGGCAGCATCAGCTGGCAGGTTGACGCGGGGTCTAATGATCTGGACACGGTTATCGGCAATGAGGTCACCGATGCCAATGATGCGAGCCTGAACCGTACAAGTACCACACCCTACAAGCTGTCGATCAATACGGCGCATACCAATACCTGGACGGTGAACCAGAATTTCAACGGTGGTGCTCATTTTCCGGAAAACGGAATCTGGAACATATATGGCAGAATCGGTATCAGCACCACAAGTCCGGATTATATGCTCGATATCGCACAAACCGTTGCTGTAAATCAAAATTTATCCGCTCTTCATATTTCGGAAGACGGTACCGATACCGGTGCGTATATATCATCTAACTTTGCAAGCCAGTTCGTCATCAGCGGTGGCGCAGCATATAATAACAATACGAATCCTGAAATGACGGCAAAAAATGCGCGGCCGGCTTCAATGGGATCTTATAAAGGAAATCTCTATTTCAACACCGATCTGGAGCAAACGGCCGGTACTTCTTTTGTCCCGTCTGCACGCATGGTCGTCGGGGGCAAAGGCAATGTTTTTATCGGCGATATTTCCACACTCCCTCACTCATATCAGACTTTTCAACGAGATGATCAATTCAAGTTACATGTTTTTAATGACAGCGGAGAATCGCAAATACGATTTTATAAAGGAGATATCGAGACATTGGGGGGTGGATATCTATCCTCAAGTTTCGACCATCAGTTTATCATCAGCGGCGGCGCCTATAACACGGGCAGTTCGTGGGTGGCGCAATCGACATCAGCGAGCATTATCGGTAGTTATTCAGGGTCATTAAATTTTTATACCAACTCGGGCTTGACCGCCGGGAATTCGTTTACCGCAAACAGAAGAATATTCATCGAGTCCGATGGTCAGGTAGGTATTGGTAATCTGTCCGGCGCCGCACATCTTTTACACCTTCAGGGCGGCGCCTATTGCGACGGGGGTGCCTGGGTGGATGGTTCGAGTCGGGAGTATAAAAAAGTCATCACAGCGTTGAATGATGATATGGCTCTTGAAACCCTGAGGTCGCTACAGCCGGTTTCATTTTATTACAAACAGAATGATGAAGACTTGAAGCTCGGTTTTATTGCCGAAGACGTCCCGGATTTGGTAGCCACGGGCGACCGCAAGGGCGTTGCCGCCATGGATATCACGGCAATACTCACCAAAGTCGTACAGAAACAACAACAGCTACTGAAATCGATTATGCAGGAGAATCGGTCGCTTGAGGAGCGGGTTTCGAGGCTGGAGAGGCAGTAATTACCTGAATTGGATGGACTGTTTAAAACACAGTAATCTTGTTACTCACTCTATCCATAATTTTTATAAACCGGAAAAAAATTTCGTCCGGTTTATTCAGACCGGGCGGGTTTTTGGCAGTTTGCAGTAGCGCCTTTGGGAACGATTAAACACATCTATGCTGCTGATGTAGCGCAAAAGATATCGATTAATCCCGTTTCAGGATGGTCTAAAACATCAGGAGCACATTACTGTAAAAAATAATATATGCAAATTATCAAGTTTTTTCACCTTAATAAAGAAGGATTTAATAGACTCGTTCATTATGACAGACAAATAAAATCTATTAGCGCTTAAATTGCTCATGACGAGGTGAAAGATATTTTTGCGCAAGGTTAATAAAAATATGCCAGAGAGAGAAAAAATGGCAGGAAATAAAAAAAGGGTAAAAATCAATTAAAATTTTAACTTTTACCCTTTATCCGTGGAGCTAAGGGGGCTCGAACCCCTGACCTCTTGACTGCCAGTCAAGCGCTCTCCCAGCTGAGCTATAGCCCCAAGTGGTCAATATAGTACTGAATTTTTAGCTTTTTGTCAAGTCAATTCTAAACGCATGAGGTCAACAGCTTGTTGCACGACTGAATCGATATCCTCTGAACGTAATGCCGATCCCTGAAGAAAATTCGGTCTGCCCCCTCCTTTTGCATTCAGTTTCTTTCGAAAGATTTCCAGCGCCGGTTCGAAATTGATTTCCTCACGGCCGCTGCAAAAACAAAAATTGACTCTATTCTCTCCGCGCTGTACAATGAGGAACAAGGCATTCGGCTGTGCCTGCATCAGGCGGCTGCAGAGCTTGCGCAGATCGAGATTGCCGATGCAGGCTGATACGATATCCTCGCGCTCTGCCCGCTGTAAAAGTGACGCTTCCGTCTGCTGCAGTACCTGCTCCTGTATCGATATAACTTCCCTGGTCAATCGTTTATTTTCGGCCTGCAACTTTTCGATACCGGCTTCAAGCTCGTCCACTCCCGTGGTCAAAAAACCGGAACAGCTTTTCAAGGTTTGATAACTGTGCTGATAATGCCGCAACGCCCTGCTGCCGGCGAGAAAATAAAAACGCAATTTTCCGCGAATGCGCTCCCGACCGATAAACTTGATCAGACCCACCCCACCCGTATGCCTGACATGAGTACCAGCACAGGGATCGAGGTCATACGCCTCAATATCGATGAGACGGATATTTTCCTCTCTCTCCGATCCCTGGCGCAAGGAGAGTTTGTTGAGCTCTGCTTTTTGTGGCCATTTTACCGAGACCGGACGGTTTTCCCAGACAATTCGATTGGCAGCGGTTTCGATTGCAGCCAGAACGTTTTCATCGAGATCGGAAACGTCGAGATCAATGGTACTGCTCTCCTCACCCAGATGCGATGATAATGTCTGAATACCCTTTTGGTGCAAAAATGCGGCAGCAAGGATATGAAAGGCGGTGTGCTGCTGCATAAAATCAAAGCGGCGGTTCCAGTCGATTCTGCCACGAACTGTTTTTTGCTGCAGCGGCTTTTCGAGCAGATGCCAGATGATATCACTTTCCATGACAACGCGGACAACCCGGATACCGTTCAGCTCGCCGGTATCGTGCTGTTGTCCCCCGGACAATGGATAGAATGCCGTCCTATCGAGAGCGACGGCGTTGTAATTGTCGATGCTCTTTTCGCCGGTCACCTCGGCTTCAAAGTCGGTTAAATAGCTGTCATGGAGATAGAGTTTCATCATCACCGGTCTTTTTTCCCTTTCGTAATAGTCGTTGTTTGCGATATAAAAGTTCTTCCCGGCTTAAGGCAAGTGAATCTTCGTCATAGAGCTCGGAGAGGATCTCGAGACGTTTTTCCAGCCGAACAACCATCTGCAGAGCCTTGTTGATATCCCCGCTTCTGTGCTCATAGTATTTTGCCAGCTCAGTATAGACACGTGGGTCGGTTTGATGTTCATCGATGAGTTGATTCCAGATTTTAACGGCGCGTGACCAGTTGCCGATTTTTTTTAAATTCATACTTTTTTCATAATAAAGGTTTGCCCGCGAACGCCCGGGTGCTTTTGCCAGAACGCGATCAAAGACGAAATCTGCCTTTCGATAAAACCCGAGATCATGGAGCGTTTTAATGACACCCTGATAGACGGGATAAACATCAGTACCCGGCATAAAGCAGTCCCGAGCTCTGATCAGCAAGGAAAAAAGCGAAAGGATATCGATACAATTGTGCTGAAAAATGGGTAACATGGTAGAGAGATCACCGGACTTTAAATACTCAAAATAAAGCTGCGGAATTTCCCAGCCGGGAATATCGTCCTGGCGCTGCAATCGCAGAATATTGAGCTCCAGATTTTGCAGGGTGCACTGTCCCACCCGCCCTTTCCACAGGCGTCTGGCCGTATGTAAAAAATCGAGATGCAACTGTTTCTCAAACGGATAGGGTTTGCGGTTGAGAATATAACGGCTGCGCAAAATGGAAAAATCATAAGCTTTGCCGTTATAGGAAATCACTGCGTGTTTATCGCCGATATTCTCCCTGATGGCTTGCAGTACCGCCGGTTCGTCGCTGAAATCGCGCATAAAGTATTGCCTGATGACAATATTGTCTCCCTCTATTTCGCCGGTACCGATCATGAATGCCAGCGTGCCGGTGCCCCCGGCAAGGCCGGTGGTTTCCGTATCAACGACAACAACATTATGTGGGGTGAGGTTATGTAAGACCGTGTTTTTGCCCAGCAGCATCCAGTCCCGCGCATTAAAACGCAAAAATTGGTGCAACTCGGCGCCGTGATCAAATGTTAGGGGAAAGGATCTGGATCGCAGAATAAAACCGCCGTATGGGGTATTGACAATTTCACCCTGAACAACAGATGCATCCGCCTCTTTTGACCGGGGCGAACCGGACGGTTTTGTGTGATATTTGCCCAGCTTTTCTTTTATCGACAACATTATTCTGTTTCGTTACGCGTTCATGGTCAGCAATATCGATTTTAAGTGCTCATAATCATTTTTTATTTTCACCGATCGTTTCGCGATGGTTAATAGACGGCGCAACGATTGCGGCATCGGACAATTCGCCTCGATGGCCTGCTCGACGACAGAACAAAACTTGCCGGGATGAGCAGTAGCGACAACGATCATCTCGGGATTATCGCGGGTGGCGGCTAAATAGTCAAAAGCAGCCGCCATACCGACAGCGGTATGCGGATCGCAGATATACTCATAACGCTGATACATTTTTTTAATCGTATCCAGGGTTCGCTCATCATCGATACTGGTTGACTGGATAGCTTTATTTATCTCTGAGCGGCTTTGATCAAAAAGCGATTCGATTCGCGGCCAGTTGTTTGGATTGCCGACATCCATGGCATTGGATAGCGTTTGCCTGGATTTTCGCGGCCGGTATTTGCCGCTGTTTAGATACAAGGGGATGGTATCATTGGCGTTAACGGCGGCGATAAATTTCCTGACTGGTATGCTCATCCGTGATGCCATCACTGCGGCCGTCAAATTGCCGAAATTACCGCTGGGAACGCAAAAACAGCGCGGTTCATCAACCTGAAGAGCACTCCAGATGTAATAAAAGGATTGCGGCAGCAGACGGCCGATGTTGATGGAATTGGCCGAGGTCAAATGTAAAGGTCGCAAAGCGGTATCGGCAAAAGCGGTTTTGACCAGATCCTGACAATCATCAAAATTGCCATCAACTTCCAGAGCGGTAATGTTTTCGCCCAGACAGGTCAACTGCTTTTCCTGCAAATCACTGATGCGTTCGGCGGGATAGAGCAGAACGACGCGGATACCGGGTAGCCGATAAAAGGCATGTGCCACGGCACTGCCGGTATCGCCGGATGTGGCAACCAGTATGGTGATGGTTTCGCCGTCAGGTTTAAATGCAGAAATGGCCTGTGCCATAAACGCGGCGCCGAAATCCTTGAATGAAGCGGTTGGACCGTGAAAGCATTCCAAAACATAGAGATGCTCGTCCAGCTTTTTTAACTCCGGCGAAAAGGTAAACGCCTTTTCGACGATTGTATCGGCATCTTTAGCATTGACCTCCGGTTGAAGCAATTGAGCCGTTAGTCTGCTGCACAAACGGTTAAACGACTGGTATCCGGGTTCAAAAGAGATCCGCGGCAGGGATACAGGCATATAGAGCCCGCCCTTCGGGTCAATACCCTGTAGCAGTGCTTGCCTGAATGAAACCGTATGCTCGGGATTTCGCAAAGAATAAAATATCATACGATTGTTTCCGGTCTGATTTTATGTATCAACGCGCTCACAGCCTTTCTTCGAGATGCGGGTAACGTAACAACGACAGCTGAGGCCGGCGCCGGTAAAGGCGTTTTTCATGGCATCGGCGATTTCTCCGGAAGCACTGGGATGTCGGGTCATGGCGACCAGACTCGGTCCGCCGCCGGATATGGAACAAGAAAAAGCACCGGCCTCGAGCGCCGCTCGCTGAACCTGATAAAATCCCGGAATAAGAGCGGCCCGGGCCGGTTCGATAATATGATCACGCAAAAACATCGCCAATTGTTCCGTATCTTTTCTGAACAGAGAAGCCACCAGTCCGGCAACATTGCCCCACTGTTTGACGGCGGTTTTTAACGCAATGGTTTCAGGCAAAACCTTTCTGGCCTCTTTTGTCGGCAATTCAAAGTCCGGCAACGCAATAACAAACCCCAGGTCAGGTGGTACCGGACAGGATATAATCTGCAACGGATCCTGTACGGGAATCAGGGTTATTCCTCCCAGCAAACAGGGGGCGACATTGTCCGCATGCAGAGCGCCGGAAATAAACGCTTCACCCTGCATAGCCAGAGAGACCAATTCCATATCGGTCAGGGGCGAATCGAACAAAATATTGGCAGCATACAGAACGCCCATCGAGCCGGCGGCTGAGCTACCGAGACCGGAGCCGATCGGCACGCCTTTATGCAGGCGAATATCCAGGCCCTGGCGGGTGTTGATTTTTTGACAAAAAAGCTGCAAAACATAAGCAGCACAATTTTCATTCGCATTGCTGGAAAGCGAATCGCTTCCGGTAATTTCAGTTATGCGGATTGTTTTTGCAGCGTTAAACCTCAGTTCCACCTCGTCGCCGGGCGATTCTACAGCAAAACCGATGATATCAAAACCACAAACAAAATTGGCACTGGTTGCCGGTGCTTTTATACGGATTGTTTTCATAATCGCGATACCAGAGTAATCATGTCAAGTGATGTATAAGACCGATAATATCGCCGAGGATACCGGCAGCGGTCACCTGCAGGCCGGCTCCCGGGCCTTTGATACACATAGGCGATTGCTGGTATCGGTCGGTTTTGATCAAAACGATGTTATCGGTGGATTTAATCTGCGCCAATTCATCATTGCGGTCGATTTCAAGAATTTTGGCAAAGCAATGATCCGGTTCAACAACACCGACAAAACGCAAAACTCTTTTGCGTTTTTTGGCCTCAAGACGAAGCGATTCAAAATAGGGATCGTAATCCGGCAGTTTTTGCCAGAACTCCTGTAACGATAAGGTGTTCACTTTTTCCGGAAGCACGGTTTGGATATCGATATCCCCGATGTCTAGCTCCATACCGATTTCTCTGGCCAATATCAGCACTTTTCGGCCCACATCCATACCGTTCAAATCCTCACGCGGGTCCGGTTCGGTATATCCCCGTTGATACGCCTGTTTCAGAATGGTGCTGAATTTTCGTCTGGCGGAGAGATTGGAAAAGAGAAAATTCAGGGTACCGGAGAGTATACCGGTGATTTGCTGAATATGGTCTCCGCTTTTTAAAAAGGAATCGAGGGTACTGATAATGGGCATTCCGGCGCCGACTGTGGTTTCATAGCCATATTGGGCACCGTGATTGCGGACAAGGGATTTGAGTTCGCGGTAATACTCGTACGTCATTGTGCCGGCGCGTTTGTTGGGGGTAACGATATGAATACCCTGGCGCAGGAAAAACGGATAGCTTAGAGCAACCTCTTTGCTGGCTGTGGCATCGACGAAAATGGCGTTATGAATCTGCTCTGTTTGAATAAAACGCAAAACCTGCTGCAGATCCGACTTTAATGTGCCGGCTGACAACTCTTCCTGCCATTGACTCAAATCGATATCCCGCGGGTTTAACAGCATTTTTTCGCTATTGGCGATTCCGCATACATTCAATTGCAGATTGTGCTCATTCTTGAGATGCACAGCATTATCCTTAATCTGTTCAAGCAGTACTCCACCTACTTGTCCGGCACCAAATAGAAATAAATTGGCGATACGATGGGCGAGATAAAAGGAAGAGTGAATGACATTAACGGCTTTTTTGGCTTGCTGTTCATGTATGACGAGGGAGACGTTGCGCTCCGATGATCCCTGTGCTATAGCCACCACATTAATCGAATTTTGGCCCAGGGCACTGAACAACCTGCCGGCAATTCCAGGGGTTCCTCTCATATTTTCTCCGACAGCCGCCAAAATGGTAAGCATATCGATTTTGTCGATAACATCGATCTTACCGGTAGTCTGCTCGTAGGCAAACTCTTTTTCAAGAACGGCACGGGCATCGTCCGCCATACGGCTGTCGACAACAAAACAAATGCTGTGTTCGGAAGAAGCCTGGGAGATCATGATGACGTTAATCGATTTTTGCGCCAGGGCGCTAAAGAGACGACTCGAAATACCGGGCACACCAACCATACCGCTGCCCTGTACATTGATCATGGAAATACCGTCCACGGATGCGATTCCCCTGACCGGGTGTGAAGCCTGGTTTCGGGTTGAGGAGATCAAGGTTCCGGGTTGGGCCGGATTGAGGGTGTTTTTTATATAAACCGGTATTTTTTTTCTGATTGCCGGTATCAGGGTTTGCGGATGTATGACTTTGGCGCCGAAATAGGACAGCTCCATAGCCTCCTCATAGGAGACCTGCGGCAGGACAAAGGCATCTTTTACCAGATTGGGATCCGCGCTCATAAAGCCGTCGACATCGGTCCAGATCTCCACCTGCTCGGCATGCAATGCGCTGCCGATGATGGCGGCGCTGAAATCCGACCCCCCTCTTCCCAGATTGGTGGTGACCTCGTCAAGCGAGGAAGAGATAAAGCCGGTAACCAGATAAATGCGATCTTGTTTGGTTTTATCCTGTATCAGCGCTTCGGATTCCTGCAAATGTACGGCAGCGCCGTTGTGCTGTTTTTCCGTTTTAATGATGCTGCGGGCATCAATATATTGAACCGGCAGATTGAGCGATTCGCCGTAGAAAGACAGATATTGGGCGCAAAGCCGTTCGCCAAAACTAACGACATAATCGAGAACGCGGGGAGAACATTCATGAACGAGGCTGATACCATGGATCAGCTCCTGCAGTTCCTGATAGAGAGGATCGATGGCAGACATGAGGGATGACTCTTTAATCAGTGGTTCAAAAATCGCCTTGTGGCGATTTTTCAGATTCCTGAGTATAAACTGAGCCGTTGCCTCTTTTTGTATTGCTGCCGCGGTAGAAGATATAAGCTCATCGGTGGTTCCGGCTGTTGCCGAAACCACCACTATTATTTTATTCCCGCCGGCAGATAAATTCTTTTTGATAATATTGAATACAGCATGAATTCGTTCGCTGGTTGCCAGAGAGGTTCCGCCGAATTTGAGTACCTTCATAGAGCATGCATCCCTTTATCGAGTTTACGGTCAACATAATGAGAGTAAAAAAGCTGATTGAAAAGATATAAATTTTAATTAATAAAGTAAATCCCTAAATGTCAATTAAAATTTTGGAGCGAAAAGTTACTTGCATAACATACGAGAAAACATTAATTTTAATTGAATATCAGCAGTGAGGGAGAGCAGATAACAACCCTGAAAGAGAAATCACCGTTTTAATGGTAGAGGATATGCAATTTTTATCCGCATGATTCATCTATAGCCTGAATGCCGGACAGGTTCGAATGATGGGTAAAAGCAACAGGAGCAAACATGCGATATTATGACGCCTATGAAAATCTGTCTGTAGAAGATAAGATAACGGTTCAGAGCGAACGCCTGCGAAAACTCGTTCATACCGTTTATCAAAAGGTACCGTTTTATCGGAAGAAACTGGATCAACTCGGCATCAAACCGGAAGACATTAACGAACTATCCGATTTGCAAAAATTGCCCTTTACCACCAAGCAGGATTTGCGCAATAATTATCCTTTTGGCCTTTTTGCGCTTTCCACTGACGACATTGTCAGATTGCATGCTTCCAGCGGTACCACCGGTCGTCCGACTGTTGTTGGGTACAGCCATGCCGATATTCAGCTTTGGACGCACATGGTGGCGCGCACCCTGGTTTGCGCCGGTGTGAGCAGGAACGATCTCATTCAGATCGCTTACGGGTATGGTTTGTTTACCGGCGGCCTGGGATTTCATTATGGCGCTGAAAAGCTGGGAACCACGGTTATTCCTATTTCAGGGGGCAATACACGCCGTCAAATACAGCTTATGCAGGATTTCGGCAGTACAGTGCTCGCCTGCACACCTTCTTACGCACTTTTCCTGGCTGAAGTGATGGACGAGATAAAAGTACACACTGAAGATCTCTCGCTACGGATCGGCATTCTCGGCGCCGAGCCATGGACGGAAAACATGCGCAAGCAAATCGAATCCAAACTCAACATCAAGGCCATCGACATGTACGGCCTGAGCGAAATCATAGGTCCCGGTGTTGCCGTAGAGTGTGAACATCAGCAGGGTCTGCACATCAACGATGACCATTTTTTTCCGGAAATTATCGATCCCGACAGCGGCCAGGTTTTGCCCGACGGGGAAAAGGGTGAACTCGTTCTCACCACCCTGACCAAGGAGGGGTTGCCCCTGTTGAGGTACCGCACCCGCGACCTGACACGCCTGAACCGGGAACGCTGCAAGTGCGGCCGTACACTGGTAAGAATGGAAAAATGCACGGGTCGTACCGATGACATGTTGATCATCAGGGGAGTCAATATATTTCCATCACAGATCGAAAGCGTGCTGCTCGAAATGCGAGAAACACAGCCGCATTATTTGCTCATCGTCGATCGCATTAACAATCTCGATGTTCTGGAGGTTTGGGTGGAGATCGACAGTCCGTTTTTTTCCGATGAAATCCGTGAGCTTGAATCTTTATCTGCCAGAATTAAAAACAATATTGAGAGCACACTTGGCATCGGGGTTAAAGTTAAACTGGTAGAACCGAAAACCATCGAGCGCACCGAAGGTAAAGCAAAGCGGGTTATAGACAAGCGAACTTTCTGAGGAGAATATTTATATGATTATCGAACAATTGTCGATTTTCCTGGAGAACAAATCCGGTCGGCTGACCGAGGTCACTGACACGCTGGGAGACTCTAATATTAATATATCGGCACTGAGTCTGGCTGAGACAGCGGAGTTTGGTATACTGCGTTTGATCGTAACGGATCCGGGAAAAGCGGCAAAAGCCTTGCGGCAGAGGCATTTTTCGGTCAATCTCACCCGGGTGGTGGGGATCATCATTCCCGACGAACCCGGTTCCCTGGCGCGGGTTCTGAAAATTCTCTCTGACGAAGATATCAGCATTGAGTACATGTACGCTTATGCATTTGCCGACAAGGCGTCGGTTGTGATTCGCACGGAAAACATTGAACAGACCATCGAAACACTGCAGAAACACAAAATCGAGTTGTTGCGCGCCAGTGACGTTTACGAGATATGATCATCAATAGTAAAGGAGTATCGACATGGTTTCCTTTTCATCCAGCGCCAATGCGTTGCGTTCTTCTGAAATTCGCAGACTCTTGAGTTTGGCAACCCGGCCTGATATTATTTCGTTTGCCGGTGGTATGCCGAACAATGATCTCTTTCCCATCAAAGAACTGGATGACATCTATAAAAGCTTGAGCGATGATCTCAAGAAAACCGGTTTTCAATATGGACCGACACCCGGTTACCCGCCTCTGTTAGAATCGGTGAAAGCCTATTTAAAAAGAAAAGGCCTGAATGTTGAAAACAATGAGCTTATCATTACAACCGGTTCACTGCAGGCGATATATTTGATCGCCAAAGTGTTCATCGATCCTCAGGAGACCATTATTACCGAAGATCCCTGTTTTATCGGTGCGGTTGCTGCGTTTAAATCCTTTCAGGCCAATATTCATGGTATTTCACTCGATGAGAACGGCATTGATATAGCGTTATTGCAACAGGCATTGGACAATCCCGAATTAACGTCAAAGATTCTTTACATCACGCCATATTTTCATAATCCGGCCGGCATTATTTACAGTCAGGACCGTAAAAATGAGCTGATAGAAACGTTGCAGAATCGCGATATCATCCTTTTGGAGGATGATGCCTATGGTGAGCTTTATTTCGATGAAGAGGATAAAGAGCTGACCACACCGATCAAATCCGTTGCAGATGAGGTGCTGTCAATTTGTTATACCGGTTCGTTTTCAAAAATATTCGGACCGGGCATGCGCCTCGGCTGGCTGCTGGCTCCGCGGGAAATCATTGAAAAATGTTCGCTGGCCAAACAGGGAATCGATGCCTGTACCCCGACATTTACCCAGATAATGGCGAATGAATTTCTCATGCAGAACAAATTATCCGGCTATGTCTCCATGCTGAGAAAGCGTTATGCACAGAGATGTAAAAAGACGCTGGCGGCAATGGATCAGCATATGCCGGAGTATTGTCGCTGGACCCGGCCCAAAGGCGGCTTTTACATCTGGGTAACCATGCCCGAGCACATGGATGCCACAAAAGTACTGGAAAAAGCCATTGATCGCGGAGCTGTCTTTGTCATCGGCAGCGCCTTTGATCCGCAAGGCGAAAACAATCACCATTTCCGCATATCATTTTCTCACGTCGATGAGGACAAAATCGAGCAGGGCATTGAAATGATTGCGGCAGCAATCCAGTCCGTCTATTCCTAATTGTATTATTTCTAGTAATACATGATCGCAAAGATTCGGCAAACACGAGATGCCTGCAAAACCGGGGGGCTAGTATTTCAGTTGATCCCATTGACGGTATTTGGGTACGCCGGGCACATTGACGGCCAATTGGGAGATGATGCGTTTCCATTGCGCAAAATAGTGTTCTCCCTGTTGGTCATGATTCTTCCAGGCGTGGGAAAATATGATGTCTGAGGTAATCCCGCTCGGCCTGCATGTCGACAAACGTGCTGCTTGTGAAAATTGAAAAAGTACGCCACATGGTATGTTCACCCCTGTTGTAACAATGCGGTTTCGACTGATAGAAATTGTAAGGACAGGAACTGATAAAATGATAAAAATATTCATTTTTCCCGTATCACGCTAAAAACCAAAAAATCCTGCACACAAAGTTAACATACGAGATACAAAAATTTAACAGTATGAACCGGAACATGTTTTACATGTTTACTTGTCGTCAAGCTGCAAATGTAAATATCCAGGAGGCAAAAAACAAGAAAAAAATGGGGGCAGACCTATGCAAACTATTGTTTTTTTATGTTTTACAAAAAAGTGCCTTGATGTTGCCGGTTGCAAGTTGCTGTAATTATTGAAGTGGAAAATCAAACCTTCACGATTTTGCCCCCCAAAGTACAAAAGTTCGAATGAGCTGGCTTGCAAGGTACAAAAATAATGCCTTATGAGGTAATATCAGAATCATCCGGAGTTTAACAGACCACTATTGGGGGGCAAAAAAAGTCACTTAAACCGGTTCAATAGCTATTTAGATGACATAAACGATTGTTTTTTTTATATTCAGGTTCGACCGCTGGTGCCAATCAGCGTTGCCTTGTCTCCTTAGTATAATACCCCGGTAATACTGAAATTGCCCTGCAGATCACCGGATGCTCTGACGTATATTCTATAGGTTGTGCCGCTCTGGTGATATACAGGAACGAAATAGGCCGAGGTCGAGGTGTTGATACCGGCTGAAGCGCAGCCATACGCAAGTTGGTCCGTATAATTCCCTTTTAACACATAGAGATCGCCACTACCACTATGGGCAGCGAAGTTTAGATTAACGGACTGAACACCGCTCTTTCCCAAATCGAAATCCAAAGGCGTTGTCACACCACCGCTGAGAGCCTCATTGTCACGCCTTATATTGGGCAAAAGGCTTTCGTAGAGAATAATGGAATTACCGCCACTAATCTGCAAAGATGATATCGTCGATGAGCCGGATTGATTCAAAGTTTGAATTTCATTGTTTGGATCAGGATCAGAATCATTAACCGCATCCGAACTTAAATTCCAGACGGAACCATTCCATTTCAGTATTTGCCCATTGGCCGAACCGATGATTGTCGACAGGTTGCCTTGTGTATCGGTTACCAATACTTTATCCGGTTGGGTTAGTGCACTCATCTGCGTCACTTTGGCGGTGCCGATAACATTGAGAGATCCGTTTTGTAAAGAACTACCGATGGTCACTTGCCCGGTGTTGTCGACCTGGAAAAGATCCTGATTGCTCGTATTTTTGATCACCATTTGCGCCCATGTTGCCGATACGAAGAAAAATACGGTCAACACAATCCATTTACTCCGGCTCATAAGATTCTCCTTTTCTGTCTCTTCTGTAATGTCACCCGTTTTGGTCAAATGCCTTTATATTGTACAGGTTATATGACGACGTTTAAAAAAAAGGTGACAATGTAAGGCTTGTTTTTGCTTTACTAAAAGTCTCGAATAAATCTGCAAAAATTGTTCCAATTTCCGGACATACAGATAGAGCTTATGAGCCAAAATATACAAATATGATTACTATTGTGCAATACCGATCACCCCGCCGGCGACGCGGGGACCGGCATTTCCTGTCGGTTGCGAGACAAAGTCATCCTCATTTTTATGAATGATAATGGCTCTGCCGAGGATAGAATAAATACCATTTAGTGAAATCATTTTATCAACGCGTTCGTATTGAGCCGTGCCGGTGGAATCCGCGACAATATTGCCGAGATCGCCGACATGACGGTTTTTATCCTGAGGACGGCCATGAGGTTTTTCCATTGGATTAAAATGTCCCCCCGCGGAAGTGAAATCTTTTGCAGACAAATCTCCGAATTCATGGATATGAAAGCCGTGTTTGCCCGGTGTGAGGCCCTGAATGTCGGCGCTAATCTTAATGCCTTCTTCAATATTGGTAAATGTAACTTTACCGCTGACATTGTAACCTTGAGCGGGTTGTATGACAACAATCGCCTTTTCTACGGTAGCAACCTGACGCTCGGTTATGGGACAACAAATCCAAATCAACGTAAAAATGACCAGAATAACAACAATAATCGCACTTGCTTTCTTTAACATGACTTGGCCTCCTGAAATTTCGATATGATTTGATTCTCTACTATTATTATACACAAAACGGTTAATACTGCACCGTATTATGGTGATTGTTAAAAATATTATAATAATCCGGGAAAACACGCTGATCGTAAACCATGCAGAGTAAATAAGCGTAAACAAAAGGCGGTTTATCGATCTTTGTCTGGCTTGAAAAGCTCCCGGATTTTTAAAGCATTTTGCGCCGCATATCCGTTCTGATCGTTGTCAAAATAAAGAAAAACAACTTTACCCTGATCAACCCATTTTTCAATTTTTTCAGCCCAGGACTCTAATGTTTTGTCTTTGTATTTCCCTTCGTAAGCATCGCCCGGCCCATGCAGGCGAATATAGACAATGTCTGAAGTAATTTCAATCGGAGAGGTTGTCCCGCTCAGTTCAAAAATACAAAATGCGGCATTGTGCTCCTCAAGAATATGATATATTTCATCATGCCACCAATCCGGATCGCGAAACTCAAAGGTATACCAGAGATCATCCGGACAGAGTTTAAGAAAATTTTTCAGCCGTTCCGGATTACGTTTCCAATTGGGCGGGAGCTGAAAAAGCAGAGGACCCAATTTTTCTTCCAGAGAAATCACGTTATCGGTAAAATTATGCAATGCTTCTTTGGGTTGTTTTAGCTTTTTCATATGTGTGATATAGCGGCCGGCCTTGACGGAGAAAATAAAATCCTCGCTGACTTTATTCTTCCAGTCAGTAAACGTCTTTTTATCCGGTAATTGATAGAACGAATTGTTGATTTCAACGCTTGAAAAGCGATCCTGATAGAATTCGAGCCATTTGGGTTTTTCCACATCCTGCGGATAAAAAGGCCCCTGCCAGTGATCATAGTTCCAGCCGGAAGTTCCGACATGGATTGAATTTTTAAATTTCGATTTCATAACAATACTTTTAATTTCTTATATGCAGATTGCAGATTTTAGGCGATCAGTGCAAACCAAATGAACATAAATGACCCGAGACAGCGTTAGGACTGTAATAATTTTTTAAATTTGTTTTCATCAATAATTTCAGTCTCTTTTTTTTTCGCATCATCAAGTTTACTGCCCGGATTTTCCCCAACCACGACAAAATCTGTCTTGCTGCTGACGCCGGAGGTCGCTCTGCCGCCTCGCAGTTCTACTTCTTCCCTGGCTTCTTCCCGTGTATAGTCTTTGAGCTCGCCTGTAAACACAAATGTATTGCCTTCCAGAGTCTTTTTCCTTGTCCCTGTGGACTCTATTTCGATGCCGGATTTTAAAAGGCGTTCCAGGATCTTTTGGTTCTTTTTATCCTGAAAAAAATGGGTAACGCTGGAGGCGATTTCATCACCCACTTCATTGATCTTTTCCAGGTCTTGCCGGCCGGCCCGGCGCAAATCATCCGGATTTTCAAAATGGTTTGCCAACACTCCGGCCATATGTCTGCCCACATGCCTGATACCCAATGCGTATAGAAATCGGTCGAATTTTGCTTTTTTAGACTCTTGAATATCCTCATAAAGCTGTTTCGATGATTTTTCGGCAAAACCGGGCAGTTTTTTGAGGTCTTTTTGAGATAACTGATAGAGATCCGCCAGGTCGCTGACCATTTCAGTTTCGACCAGGTGTCTTGCTATTTTTTCACCCAGATTTTCAATATTCATCGCTTCGCGGGAAGCATAATGAGCCAGTCTCCCGACAAGCTGAGCCCGGCATTGCAGGCCGGCGGGACAAAAATAATAGGCACCCTCTTTTTCTACTCTGGTCCCGCAGGAAGGACATTTGTCGGGCATGGAAAATTTTTTGGTCTTTTTCTGATGATCGCCGACGCGTTCCACAACCTCGGGAATAACATCTCCGGCGCGCTGGATGCGCACCTCATCTCCCGGCCGAACATCTTTTTCCTTCACCATCTCTTCGTTATGCAATGAAGCCCGGCTTACCGTTACCCCACCGACATCAACCGGCTCAAGCAGGGCAACCGGTGTGAGCATACCGGATTTACCCACCTGAACGACAATATCGACAAGAGTGGTGACTTTTTTCTTGGGTGGAAATTTCCAGGCAATGGCCCACCGCGGACTATTTTCTCTTACGCCAAGCTCTTCTCTGACATTATAATCATTGACTTTGATGACCACACCATCTATATCATAATTCAGATCGTCGCGTTTTTGCAGAATATCCTCATGATATTCAGATATTTCTTTAAAGGATGAACATTTTTTATTGGTCTCGTTTGTTTTAAAACCCCATTGAGGTAATTTTTTAAAGACCTTCCAATGTTTGGAGAGTTCACCATCTCGCATTTCCATAATAGTATAAAAATATATATCCAGTGGTTTATCGGCCACTTTTTGCGGATCCAGTTGCCGCATGATACCGGCAGCGGCATTTCGGGGGTTTGCAAATGGTTCGTCGCCCTTTTCAATTCGTTCTTTGTTTAAATCCTGAAAGCCATCTTTGGGCATCAAAACCTCACCGCGAACGGCGATGAAATCGGGTGGATTGTTTTCCTTGCGCAATCTCAGAGGAATGGCTCTGATGGTTTTGAGATTTTCGGATATATCTTCTCCGGTTACACCATTACCTCTTGTCGAACCATATTTAAACTCACCCTTCTCATAGACAACCTCAACAGAAAAACCGTCAAACTTGGGTTCCAGTACATAATCGATACTTTTTTTATCGCTGTGTCTTTTTACATAATCGATAAAGTCTTTAATTTTATCATCTTCGAGAGCAGAATTCAGACTGAGCATGGGGCTGGTATGGTCCACTTTTTTCAGCTTGTCCACAGGCTCAGCTCCGACTCGTTTTGTCGGCGAGTCTTCAGGCCTGAGATCCGGATAATGGTCTTCCAGCTCTTCCAGTCTCTTATACAAGAGATCATATTTTCGATCAGAGATAGCCGGTTTGTTTTTGACATAATATAAATAGTCGTGATGGTTTATCGCCTCGGCAAGTTGATCGATCTGTTTTTCCGCATCTTTTTTGTCGAGTTTATCCGCATCCTTGAATTTTGTTTTCGGATCCTTGAAAAATGGATTTTTTGCCAAATCGAATTCTCTTTTAGTTTCGTTTTAACATCTTTTTTAAATTGGACCATTTGTGAGTATTAAGCACGTCTTCCTTTTCCAGCCAGCCCCGGCGCGCCTGATTTACACCGTAAATCATATTATCCAGATGACTTTTCATGTGGGCATCGGTTGAAATGGCAATCTTGATTCCCGTTTCTCTGGCGGTTTTGCAATAGAAGTCGGAAAGATCAAGCCGTTCCGGACTGGCATTGAGTTCCATATGTATATTATAGTCTTTGGCAGTCTTGAAAATTTCTTCCATATTCACCTCGATGGGGTCACGTTTCTGAATAATTCGGCCTGTCGGGTGTCCCAAAATATTGAAATACGGGTTTTCCATCGCCTTGAGGATTCGTTTTGTTTGTTTCTTTTGCGAAAGATTTCTGTTATAATGTACAGAACAGACCACAACGTCCAGCTCCTTTAAAATCTCATCTTCAAGATCAAGTGAACCATCCTCCAGTATATCCACTTCCACAGCTTTGAGAATCCTGATTCCTTTTATTTCCTTATTCAATTCTTCCATCTTTTTGATTTGCTCTTCCATTCGTTTTTCATTCAGTCCCCTGGCCATGGTGACCCGTTGAGAATGGTCGGTAATGGCAAAATAGTCGTATCCTTTTTCTTTTGCCGCGTTAACCATTTCTTCCATGGTATATTTACCATCACTGGCTTTTGTATGAGACTGCAAGTCACCGCGAATATCTTCAAGCGTGACCAATTTGGGAAGGTCGTCATTACGCGACGCATCGATCTCACCCCGGTCTTCGCGTAATTCAGGTTCAATGTATTTAAGATCGATTTGTTCGTATACCTCTTCTTCGGTTTTTCCGGCGACCTGATCATCACCCTTAAAGACGCCATATTCATTGATCTTCAGGTCCTTGTCACCGGCAATTTTGCGAATTTTAATGTTATGCGCTTTCGAGCCGGTAAAATAGACCAATGCCGACCCATAGCTTTTTTTTGATACCACGCGCAGATCGACCTGTAATCCGGAGGTGAGGCGAATAGAGGAACGCGTATCGCCCTTGGAGATCACATCGTCGGTATCTTCATAGCTGACAAAATGCTCCATGGTTTTCTTGCTATCTTCACAGATAACGAGAATATCCAGGTCACCTATGGTTTCTTTGCAGCGACGATAGCTTCCGGCAATATCAATTTGATCGATTTCATCCAGCTTTTTCAGGTAATCCAGCAGGGGTTCGGTAATCTCCCTGGCATCCCTCCATTTCAGCCGGTCTTTTTCTTTGTCCGAAATCTGTTTTTCGGATTCTTCCAGGATTTTCTCTTCCGTCTTTTTGCCAAAGCCTTCAATCTCTCTTATCTTTTCATCTTTAGCGGCTTTTTTTAAATCATCAATATTTTTTATATCGAGTTCCTGGTTGAGCTTTTGTACTCTCTTTGGACCGAGATTTGAAATGTCCAGCAAATCAATCAGCCCTTCCGGTATGCGTTTTTTTGCCTTTTTCAGCTGTTTTAAAGAGCCGGTTTCAACGATCTCTTTGATTTTATCCGCCATGCTGTCACCAATATTGGGGAGTTTGGAAATATCCTCGTTATTCTCCACCATTTCGGAAACATTTTTAGAAAGGCTTCTTATGGTTTGCGCCGCACTTTTATAGGCGCGTACCCGAAACTCATTTGCGCCTTCGATATCCAGCGTATCAGCCAGGCGATCAAGTATATTGGCAACCTGACGATTTAATACAGGCATATCGGCTCACCTCATAATTTTAAGACAATAACTCAATCAGAGTTCTGCAAAATGCCGGCAGGTCTTTTGGCGTTCTTGAGGTCACCAAATATTCATCGACGACCACTTCCTTGTCCAGCCATTCAGCTCCGGCATGGACCAGATCGTCTTTAATAGAGTAAAAGCTGGTAACCTGCTTACCGTTCAGAATCTCCGCAGAAGCGAGCATCCACCCGCCATGACATATAGCAGCAACGAATTTGTTGTTTTCATGAACCTTTTTTACAAAATCGATCATTTCCGGAGATCGTCGCATATGATCCGGTGAATAACCTCCCGGAATAATAACAGCGTCGAAATCCCCGGCATTGACATCATGTATGGATTGATCCGGCTTTGCCGGTATACCGTGTTTGCCTTTATAGGTTTCATCTGCCGCACCGATGCTGGTTACATCTGCACCGGCTTCCTGCATACGGATATAGGGATACCAGAACTCGAGATCTTCATAGAGATTGGCAACCAAAACAGCAACTTTTTTATTTTTCAATGACATCATCATCTCCCTCAATTCATAATTGATTTTTTGATTTTCGTGTATTCCTGTCGATATGAATTTTATGCAATCCTTTTTATGACTGAAGGTGTGCAATCAATTCGATGGTAATGGCCTGCAGAGCTTTTGAGACCGGACAATTTTCTTTTGCTTCACCGGCAAATTTTTCAAATGTCGCCTCGTCGATATTGGCTACTTTTCCCGTGGTCTTGAGCTGAATTTTGGCAATTTTAAATCCCGCGTTTTCTTTTACAAGATTAACTTCAGCGCTGGTTTCGATTTTTGCGGGGTCATAACCATTATCGGCCAGAATTTTTGAAAGGGACATGGAAAAACAACCGGCATGTGCTGCTCCGATCAGTTCTTCCGGGTTGGTTCCTTTTCCCTTTTCAAATCTTGATGAAAAGGAATAATCTTCCTCAAAGGCACCACTTTCAACATTCATAATCCCCTCTCCATCGGCAAGGTTGCCTTGCCATCTTACAAATGCTTTTCTAGTGGGCATAAAATACCTCCTTTAATTATTGACTCAACACTTCATAACCACTCACCAGATCCAGCAACTCTGAAGTGATTGAGGATTGTCGTTGCCGGTTATAATTATTTTCCAGATCCTGGAGTCGTTCATCGATATTTTTTTCAGCGGCTTGCATAGAGGCCAGACGACTTAGATTTTCACTGGCCAGAGATTCTGCAAAAGCGCGATAAACAGACACAAAAAAATACTGGCGCAATAAATTTGCCAATAAGGTCTGACGCCCCACCTTGAATATGGGTATTGAGGTAGACCTCCATTCAAAATGTTTAAGATTTTCAATCTTTTGCTTGTCCAGTGGCAGCAGCTTAAAATAGTGAGGCTCATAGGAAGCCCCGCTTTTGCTTAAATTGTAAAAGAGATAAATATTTTGAATGTTTTCATCTTTATGCCATTCGCTTATCTTGAATAAAACTTCGATGGTACTGTTGGAAATACCATTCAGGGCACCGGGCAGCCATAGTTGTTCTTCAATTTTAATATCCAGGTCATTAATATAAGGGACAATTTTTTGCCCCAAGACAAGAGCCGTACAGTTATCTGAATCTAAATTCAGTTCGCCGGTTGTATTTTTGATAAAGGTTGCCAGATCTTCATTGAATTGCCCGCACATACCCTGATCGGATCCCAGGATAACAAATCCGGATGGTGCGTTTTTTTCACTCTGTGGTTGTTCATAGAATTCCGGTGAATGTCGTAATAAAACAGAGAAACTCATATCTATTGTGCGGTTGTAGAATTTCAGCGATTCTACGGCGAGATTGTATTGACGAATGGATACAGCGGCAATGGCTTTCATGGTTTTGACCACGGATTGTAAATCTTTGGTGCTATCCAATTTCTTCTCAAGTGCATTAAGTGTCTGCATTTTCATCCCCATCGATTGTTTCATCATTTTCTGCAGCAGGCACTATTTTATCGGAAATTTTATCGACAAGTTCTTTTTCCTCTTCATCCGACAAAGACTCTGCAGAGAGGATTTTATCGGATAATTGTTTTAATTCATCATGCATCATTTGATAAATTTCTTGTTCGGCCTGGTGTTGCCGTTCCGGGTCCATGCGATCGAACAGGCCGTTGGCTGCTGCGTAAAGTACGGCAACCTGTTCTGCAGCAGTGAGCGGTTGGTATTGGGGTTGTTTGAACAGCTCGCGAATTCGTTTTCCTCTTTGCAATTTCTTTTTGGTCTCTTCGTCGAGGCGGGTACTAAAACGCGAAAAAACTTCGAGTTCCTCAAACTGCGAGTAGGATAGTCTCAAATCACCGGCGACTTTGCGATAAGCAGGCAATTGCGTTTTGCCGCCGACACGGGAAACCGATTTTCCGACATCGATCGCCGGCATGATACCTTTTTGGTACAGGTCCGGAGAAAGATAGACCTGGCCGTCGGTGATAGAAATCAGATTTGTCGGGATATAGGCCGAAATATTTTGTGCCTGGGTTTCGACGACCGGCAAAGCGGTGAGACTGCCGCCACCCTCTTCATCGATTAGATGTGTTGATCGCTCGAGAAGACGGGAATGGATATAAAAGATATCTCCCGGATAAGCTTCTCTGGCCGGCGGCCGTCGCAGGAGCAGAGACAGCTCGCGATAGGCACGGGCATGTTTGGAGAGATCGTCATAAACGATCAATACGTCTCTTCCCTGGTCTCTGAAAAATTCACCGATCGATGTGGCGGCATAGGGTGTAATATAGACAAGCCCCGGCGGATCTTCTCCGCTTGCGACTAAAACAATGGTATGGTTCAGCGACTGATGTTCTTCCAGTCTGGCGATGGTTCTGGCCACATCCGAGCTTTTCTGACCAATGGCGCAATAGATGCAAATGACCTCGCTGTCGCGTTGATTAATAATAGTATCCACCGCAACGGCAGTCTTGCCGGTTTGCCGGTCTCCGAGAATGAGTTCGCGTTGTCCCCTTCCGATCGGAACAAGCGCGTCCACCACTTTCAAGCCGGTTTGCAGCGGCACATTAACAGGTGCACGGTCCATCATACCGGGTGCCTCCTGTTCAATGGGCCTTTTTTGTCCGGTCCGAATTTGATCACCGGAATCCAGCGGTCGACCGATCGCATCGATGGTTCGCCCCAACAGTTCCTCACCTACGGGCACGTCCATTACCCGGTGGGTACGCTGAACCTCTGACCCGACATGTATTTCATGATGTTTATCGAGAAACACCGCTCCGACATGATTCGGTTCCAGGTTGAACACCATTCCCATGCGATTGCCTTCAAAGGTGAGGAGTTCATTGGTCTCCGCTTTTTCGAGGCCGGATAAATGGGCAATTCCTTCGCCGAGGTATTCCAAACGGCCCACAGCCCGGGTCGGTAACTCCTTTTCAAGTTTTTCACGGACTTGTTGGACCGCGGATAAAGAGTCTTGTAGAACAGATTTTAAACGATAGTCAGCCATAAGCGTTGCATTTATTCATTTTTTTCAATATAATCGTTAAATTTTTCCAATAGATGTTGAGTAAATTCCTCTATACTCCAAATCACTTTGTAACCATTTGCAACCAGTTCAATACCGCCGATAAAGTCATCCGTCACGTTAAAGTCCAGTTGTAAATCCTTGCCAAATTGTTTTTTCAACACCTGTTCAAGATCGGACCGTTTTTCCAGTTCATAAGTTGTCCGAATGAGCAAAGCATCAGAGTCATTCAGATGTTCTTGAATTTTGTCTCGCTCAGAGTCAGACAGGTTATTTATTTTATCGATAAATTTGTCGGTAATGGCGGACTCGATTTTTTTATCAGCGAGATCTTTAAGAACGGTTTTTGAAGTTTGGTAAATTTCAGAACCGACTTTGTGGCGGAATGTTTTGAAAAATTCTTCCTTCTCTTTTTCTATTTCTGATTTCCATTTTTCCGACAACTGGTCGATTTTATTACGGGCATCGTCCAGCAAATCCTCTTTTCGCTTATTGGCTTCTTGTTCCGCATTTTTCAGCATGTCGTTTTTTTGCTTTTCGAGTTCACTCTTCATTTGCTGATATTCTTGCAGCTTTTGCTCTGCTTCCTCTCGGGTTGACTCTGCGTCTTGTAATTTATTATCGATTCTCTCCTGACGTTTACGCATCGCAGATACAATCTTGTCGAAGAGAAAGTGTTTTAACAAAAACAACAAGATGAGAAAATTAATAATCTGGGCAACTAAAGTAATCCAGTCTATTTGCATCCAAATCCTCCGTTCCTCTACGAGGTTACATGATTCCAGAACGGATTGGCAAAGATAAGAATAATGGCAACGACAAAACAATAAATCGCTGTTGATTCGATCATTGCCAGTCCTACAAAGAGAGTTCTGGTAATGGTATTGGATTCATCCGGTTGTTGTGCAATAGAATTTAATGCCTGTGCCAAAGCTTTTGCTTCTCCCAGCGCCGGCCCGATTGACCCGATGGCAATGGTCAAACCGGATGTGATGATTGAAATAAAACCGATTTGTGATACGGATTCCATTTAAGATTCCTCCTGAGTTATTTTTTTGCTGCGCGTTCCTGACGCAATATATACTGTTGAAAGAACGGCGATGATATAAGCCTGAATCTGACCAATAAGCAGTTCGAGGATATTCATGACTGCCGGCAGGAAGAACGGAGCAACTGATAATAAAATACCAATAATCATGGTACCGCTCATAACGTTGCCGAAAAGACGTACGGACAGTGCCAGGGTGCGGGAAATTTCACTAATAATATTGAAGGGCAGCATGATTACAGATGGCTTTATATAATTTCTAAGATATTCACTCAGACCCAGTTTTTGAATACCATAAACAGGGACTGCGAAAAAAACACATATCGCCAGTGCTGAAGTCGTATAAAGAGAACCGGTCGGTGGATGATAACCCGGCACAAAGCTGAGAAAATTCGATACTGAGACAAATATGAAAAGCGAGCCAATAAAGGGCAAATACGGATCCGATTTTTGATCGGTTATATCGCGTATCTGTTCCTGTATATAGGAAATCAGTGTCTCGAGGAAATTTTGCCACATGGAAATCTTGCTGGATATCGATATTTTTCGTGTAATCAATGCCGACACAAGCACGAGAAACAGCATAACCATCCAGGTAAAGAATATGTTTGCGGTTATCGCGATACTGCCGATTTGAAAAAGAATAATTTCATCCGGACTTATATTCAAAATAATCTCCGATTGGTACTTTTTTTGTAATCATTTTCATCTATAGCCAGTCCGATTACCTCAGTTTAGTCTGTGTTTGAGGATTAAGACGATGAATAAAATAGTGCCTGGAGCTGATAAATCCGAGTAATCCGGGAATAGTCGACCACCAGTATCCGATCTTCACAAGTAACAGCATCATCAACACCACCATGAGATTTCTGAGGAGAAAACTGGATATAATCAACAATGAAGAATTATTGCGTTGAAGAAACACTTTAACAGTCTGCCATAGAATAATAAAATAGACAGTACCCGTAATGATTCCACACGCCAGCGAAAAGAAAATGTTCATAACGATTAACATGATTGTCGTTAACTCCGGTTACCTGTTCTCACTTTCCTGTTTTACCCAGTACCAGGCGTTGAGACAGCCGATTATAATACCGAGCACAAGAAAAGACAGAGTCCATGATATTTGCCCTTGTGTGGTGCTGTCCAGCCATATTCCTATAGCCAGAAATACCAGCGTGGGAATGCTTACCGACCAGCCGACAATACCAAACATGCCGAGGCCAAACCAAACGCCCTGATCTTTGGATTTCTCAGCTATGCGTTTGCGCTTACCTTTCACTCCAATTTCCTTACTCATTTCTTCCCGAGCTTTTTTTCTTTTTTCAGACAGGGATGATGTCATGAAAGCGTTTCCTGAAATTTTTTAATAATACCACCTTCCAGCATAGCAATAGCTGAACGCGACTTTTTTTCTTTTGCATCCAAACGCTTGTATTTTTGATCCAGAACTTTTTCCAGTTTTTCGAGATTATCCGATTTTACCGCATCAAAGACGGAGACAAAAATTTCATCCCTCTTTTTAACCAGAATTCCTTCATCAACCGCAACGTAATACGGATTTTTTTCGGGGGGATAACAAACAAGAATCCCGGGAACGACAACCTCGGTATAATCGATATGATTGGGCAACAAACAAAACGAGCCTTGTGGTCCCTCGGCAATGAGTTTATTGACGACGGAATCGATATAGATTCTCGTCGGTAACAAGATTTTAAGATTCATCTGGTTTGTTCGCTTCATCGATGCTCCCGATCATATAAAATGCACTTTCCGGATAGTCCTGAAATTCATCGTTTAAAATGCGCTGACAGCCTTCCAATCCTTGTGCCAGCGAAGTGGACTTTCCTTTTACACTGGTAAACTGTTCCGTGACGTGAAAGGGCTGGGTCAGAAACCTTTCCAGGCGTCGCGCCCGGTTTACGGTCTTTTGATCTTCCTGGGATAGTTCTTCAATACCGAGCATGGCAATAATATCCTTGAGGTCTTCATATTCGGCCAGGGTTTGTCGAATCTGCCGGGCGATGCTATAGTGCTCTTCACCCACGATATGAGGTGTCAGCATTTTCGAGCCCGACTGCAGTGGATCAATGGCCGGATACAATCCCTGACTGGCACGTTTTCTCGACAGAACGATAAAAGCGGACAAATGACTAAACGTATGCACAGCAGCCGGATCGGTAAAATCATCTGCCGGGACATAGACCGCCTGTATCGAGGTTATGGCTCCGGATTTCGTCGAGCTTATGCGTTCTTCAAGCTCGGCCAACTCGGTTGCCAGCGTTGGTTGATAGCCTACCCGCGATGGCAGCCTTCCCATCAGGCCGGAAACCTCGGCACCCGCCTGAATAAATCGGAAAATGTTATCCATTAAAATCAACACATCCTGTCTCTTGACATCGCGAAAATATTCAGCCAGTGTGAGTGCAGCATGACCAACCCTGAACCGTGCTCCGGGTTGTTCGTCCATCTGGCCGAACACCAGTACTGTATTGTCCAGTACCCCTGTATCCTTTAACTCATAGTAGAGTTCCTGCGCTTCCCGTACCCGCTCCCCGATACCTGAAAAGATACTTGTGCCTTTGTACTCGCCCACCATATTGTGAATAATTTCCATAATCAAAACGGTTTTTCCAACTCCGGCGCCTCCAAACAAACCCGCCTTACCCCCCCGTTCAAGAGGAGCCAGGATATCGATTGCTTTCATACCGGTCTCAAAAATTTCCGCGCGTGTAGAACGATCCCTGAGCGGAACCGGACGTTGATGGATGGAACGGCGCGACGACGTGTCAAGCTCCCCTTTGCGATCGATAGCATCGCCGAATACATTCAAAGCCCGCCCTTTAACACTGTCACCAACAGGAACCGTCAATGGAGACCCGGTATCAATAACGGGCATACCCCGATAGATACCCCGAATTGGCGTTAATGCGATACCACGCACCACCGTGCTGTTTAACAGGGTCAGGACTTCGATCGATACTTCGTTATCCTTGCCGGTTTGTAATACATTATAAAGAGCCGGAAGCTTGTTCTCAAATCTCGCATCCACTACACTCCCTTTAACGGATTGAATAACGCCTTTGTTGTTTTCATTACTTGTCATTTATAGACTACCGCTTAGGTTATCAAATCATCGATTTTTGCTGCCAGGATAAAATCATTTCCGGAAAGACCGCCAATGGCGTGGGTAAAACATTCCAATCCGACAACATTATAATTTATGATGATATTGGGATGATGGCCTTCATCTTCAGCAAGAGCAGCCACCTTATTGACAAATTCCATCGATGCTTTAAAATCTGCGAATTTGAAATTTTTATAAATCTTATGCTCACCGCTTTTTTGTAAATACCATCCCTGCAGCTGTTCAAGATATTTTTTTTCTTCTTCAACGTCCAGGGGCGGTTCGTCTCCACTACATGGTACACACTTTTGTTCTTTTAAATTCATACGCGATTCCTCGTAAATCTCCTAGTCGTTATTTTCCTCAATGATAATAGCACCTTCAGGACATTTCACGCTCATCAAACGGACTTTTTCCTGCAGTTGAAGGGGAACGCGGTCGACGATAACGGTTGCTTTTTTACTTCCCGGTTCGAAACGAAATACTTTGGGACATTCCTTTACACAGATTCCGGCAGTGGAGCATTTTTCTTTATCTACCCAAACTTGCATTATTTCTCTCTCCTTTTAGCTTTGCGTTTTGGTCTGTAAATATGCGTGCTGGTTCCATACCAGGCATTTGCTGCTTCCATCAACGTCTCCGACAAGGTGGGGTGAGGATGAACTGTCAATCCCAAATCGTTTGCCTGTGCGGCCATTTCGACAGCCACGGCGGCTTCTCCAATCAATTCACCGGCATAGGGACCGACTATACCTGCTCCCAGAATTCTTTCGGTTGATGGATCGATAATCAATTTGGTCATTCCCTCCTTTTTACCCATTGTCAGCGAACGTCCGGATGCCGCCCACGGGAATTTGCTTATCTCGATGTCGATTCCCTCTTCTTTGGCTTCTGTTTCAGACAATCCGCAAGTGGCAATTTCAGGCTGGCTATAAATAACGGCAGGAATAACAGCCGGGTCATAAATTACATTTTTACCCGAAACAACCTCTGCGGCTATGCGGCCCTGGTGTGTGGCGCGATGAGCCAAAAAAGGCTGGCCGGTCATGTCTCCAATTGCAAAGATATTGGGAATACTGGTACGCAATTGCTCGTCTACTTTAATAAAATCGTTATTATCGGTTTCTATATCCGTATTTTCCAGTTTCAGGGGTGAAATATTGGCTTTTCGTCCGATAGCAACGAATACGGTTTTAAAATTCTCTTTCTTTTTCCCGTTCTTATTCTCCAGTTCAACTTTAACCTGCTGTTTCGTCGGCTCGATGCTGGATACTTTGGTATCAAGTGAAATGTCTTTGAAAAAGGGTTTAATTTTTTTCGTTAAAACAGATACCAAATCCCGGTCCATACCCGGCAAAAGCCCTGAAGTCATTTCCACCAAAGAGACCTTGCAACCAAGTGCAGCATAGACGTAGCCGAGTTCGAGGCCGATATATCCGCCTCCGACCACCAGCATGGAATCGGGAATGTCGTCCAGAGCCAGCGCGTCAGTGGAATCCCAGATTTTGTCGGATTCAAAGGTCTGGCCCGGAAGAGTCGCCGGCAGAGTCCCGGTGGCTAGAATACAATTGTCGAAGGTATATTCTTTATCATTGACCGTAAGGGTTTTATTGTCTACAAAATGGGCTTTTCCCCGGATGCGATTAATTTTTCGATGTTTGGATAATTGGCCCAATCCGCCGGTCAGTTGGTCGACGACCTGATCTTTCCAGGCCTTGATCTTTTTGGGAAATATTTCCGGCTCGCCGAAGGTAATGCCGATGTCTTCGCTGGTTCTGTTGTCTATGATGAGCTGGGCGATATGCAAAAGGGCTTTGGAGGGTATACATCCTCTGTAGAGACAGACACCGCCCGGATTGGGTTCCGGATCAACAAGTGTAACATTCACCCCTAAATCTGCGGCCATAAAGGCTGCAGCATATCCGCCGGGTCCTGCCCCGATGACCATGAGTTGTGCTTTTTCGCTGCTCATTAAAATCCTCCTTCAAGTATGACAGAAAAGGGATGCTCGAGAGCGCGACAAATCCAACGCAGAAATCTGGCGCCATCAGCCCCATCAATAATCCTGTGATCATAAGTTAAAGATAGCGGCAGAATCAATCGTTTTTGCAGTTCATCCTCTTTATAAATTGGCTTGAAAGCGCCTCTGGCAACACCGAGCACAGCCACCTGAGGCGGGTAGACGATGGGAGTAAAAGCGGTACCGCCGATTCCGCCGAGGTTTGAAATAGCAAAGTTCCCGCCCTGAAGTTCGTCAGGCGATATTTTTTTGTTTCGCGTTTTTTGCGCCAGCTCGGTGATTTCAACAGATAACTCGACAATATTCTTTTTATCGGCATCTTTGATAACCGGTACCAACAATCCCCGCTCAGTATCGACCGCAATACCGATGTGATAATATTTTTTAAAGATGATCTGCTTTTTATCCATATCCAGGCTGGCATTGAAACGGGGAAATTTCTTCAACGCCAGACTAACAATTTTAACCAATATAGAGGTAATGGTCAATTTGCCGCCTGCTTTTTCAATCTTTGCAGCCTGTTTTTTTCTGTATTGCTCAACATCGGTAATGTCCGCTTCATCGAACTGTGTGACCTGTGGTACGGTTCGCCACGAATGCGACATGGATTCAGCAATACGTCTGCGGGTAACCACCATATCTTCCATTTCCGTATCTCCCCACTGAGAAAAATCGGGCAACTCGGTGGTTTCAATGCCCCCACCCTTTTTCTCCTTGACGAAATTCTTTACATCCTCATGTGAAATACGCCCACCTGGTCCGGAACCTTCAATTCGATTAATGTCAACACCCAGTTCCCGGGCCAAACGGCGAACAGAAGGGGCTGCAGGAGCGATTTTATCTTTGGGGGGAGCCGTTTCTTTTTCAACCCGCTCTTCTTTTTGCTCAGTGTCTTCAGCGGGTGTTTCAGGCTCTTCCGGTATCTCCTCCTCTTCAGGTTCAGCTGTTTCTTCCTTTTTCGTCTTTGGCTCTGCTTCTTCGGCTTTTTCCTCTTTCTCTTTCTCTTCCTCTTCTGTTTCTTCTTTTTTCTTTTTACTTGTTTCCTTTTCTTCTGCTTTTTCGCTTTCCATTTTCACAATGGTCTGACCGACTTGTACTGTGTCGCCTTCTGATACAAGAATTTCTATAATATTTCCCTCTTGCGGACTGGGAACTTCAAACGTTGCTTTTTCACTTTCGAGTTCCATAAGCGGATCATCTATGTTAACATGATCCCCGGTCGAGACAAGTATATGTATTACTTCTGCCGAGTCAACATTTTCAGCGATTTCAGGAAGTTTGATCTCTTTGGACATAAAGACCTCATTTATTAGGCAAACATGGGATTTATTTGATCCGGATCTATTTCGAGTTTCTTCTGAGCTTTTTTAATCGCCGTTTTATTCAGCTCGCCTTGTTGATAAAGCGCAAAGAGAGCCGAATAGGCGATATTCCTGGCATCGACCTGGAAAAAATCGCGTAAAGCCTGCCGTGTTTCACTACGGCCATAGCCATCGGTACCGAGCATAATCAGAGGGCCCGGAATCCATTTGGATATAGAGGCTGGTAGCATTTTTAAATAATCGGATGCAGCAACGAACACGCCCTTTTCACCCTCGAACGCTTTGTAAAGATAAGGCGTTTTACTTTCGTCCGGATGATGGCGGTTATAATGCTCCACATCCAGGGCATCGCGATAGAGCTCCTTATAGCTTGTGACGCTCCAGACATTGGCGGGAATATCAAAATCAGCTTCAAGCATTTCCCTGGCCTTTAGCGTTTCGTTAAGAATCGAACCGCTACCAAGAAGATTCGCTTTGGCTTTTTTGTTTGATTTTTTCAAGCGATACAGACCCTTTAATATACCTTCCTTGATATTTTTGTTTTTCGGTATGGGAGGCATTTTATAAAATTCGTTCATGACCGTTAAATAGTAAAAAACATTTTCCTGCTTTTCGAACATGCGTTTAATACCATCGCGTATGATCACCGCCAGCTCATAGGCATAGGCCGGATCGTATGCATATAGATTCGGTACTGTAAACGCATTGACGTGGCTATTGCCATCCTGATGCTGCAATCCTTCGCCGGCCAGGGTCGTTCGGCCGGCGGTCCCGCCAACCAGAAATCCTTTTGCCTGAGCATCGCCCGCAGCCCAAATGAGGTCACCGATACGTTGAAACCCAAACATGGAATAAAATATAAAAAAGGGAATCATGGCAAGCTCGTGCGTTGCATATGAAGTGCCTGCAGCAATAAAAGAAGACATGGAGCCGGCTTCGGTAATTCCCTCTTCAAGAATGGCACCATCCTTGGCTTCTTTGTAGTAGAGCAATATATCTTTATCCACCGGTTCATAGAGCTGACCGGTGTGGGAGTAAATGCCGACCTGGCGAAAAAGCGATTCCATGCCAAATGTTCGCGCTTCATCCGGTACAATGGGAACGATCTGTTTGCCGATATTTTTGTCCTTGAGGAGTTTTGATAAAATGGTTACCAGGGCCATTGTTGTGGCAATTTCACGCTCTCCTGACCCCTCATAAAATTCTTTAAACAACTCTTCTGAAGGCGTTTTTACGGGTTTTGCTTTTACGCTTCGCGATGGCAGGTATCCACCGAGTTTTTCACGCTGTTTTTTTAGATATTTGATCTCTTCGCTATCCTCGGCTGGTTTATAAAACGGTGCATCAGCAATTTGATCATCGGATATGGGGATAGCAAAACGACCGCGGAACTTTTTCAACTCTTCCTGATTTAATTTTTTTTGCTGATGCGTAATATTCTTTCCCTCTCCTGCTTCGCCCAATCCGTATCCTTTTATGGTTTGTGCGAGGATGACGGTGGGTTGGCCTTTGTGCTGCACCGCAGCATGATAGGCAGCATAGACTTTTTCCGGATCGTGTCCGCCGCGGCGGAGTTTTTCCAGTTCTTCGTCGGAATAATTTTCAACCAGTTTCAGCAGGCGGGGATCCTGTCCGAAGAAATGGTCGCGAATATATTTACCGCCGGAGACGGTTAATTTTTGCACCTTTCCATCAACGATCTCATTCAAAGCTTTCACTAAAACCCCATCTTCATCCTTTTCCAACAAGGGATCCCAATCTTCGCCCCAGATCACCTTGATCACATTCCACTTGGCGCCGCGAAAAGCGGCTTCCAGCTCTTGAATGACTTTGCTGTTTCCCCGTACCGGGCCATCCAGCCTTTGAAGATTACAGTTAATGACGAATATCAAATTATCCAGCTCTTCCCGGGCTGCCAGGGTAATTGCACCCATCGACTCGGGTTCATCCATTTCACCATCACCCAGAAAAGCCCAGACCTTTTGATCGCTTGTGTCTTTTAATCCCCGATCGGCAAGATAATTGTTGAATCGTGCCTGATAAATAGACATGATCGGCGATAGCCCCATGGAAACGGTTGGATATTGCCAGAAATCAGGCATAAGCCAGGGATGTGGATAAGAAGAAAGCCCGCCCTTCGGAGCGAGCTCGCGGCGAAAGTTTTCCAGATCTTTTTCAGAGAGTCGACCTTCGAGGAAAGCGCGCGCATAAATTCCAGGTGAAGCATGCCCCTGAATATATACGATATCGCCATTCTGTTTGTCACTCGGCGCACGGAGAAAATGGTTAAACGCGACTTCAAACAGCGTTGCCTGTGACGCATACGTGGAGATATGTCCGCCGATGCCATCAGCCTGACGGTTCGCCCTGACCACCATAGCCATGGCATTCCAGCGAATGATACTCTTAATGCGGCGTTCCAACTCCCGGCTACCAGGATACGGCGGCTGTTTCTCCCGCGGTATCGTATTGATATAGGGCGTATTACCGGGGCAGAAAAATTCCACACCAAATTTTTGCGCTCGAATTTGCAGTATTCGCAAAAGATCACGAATCCGTTCAGGTCCCTGGCTTTGATAAACATAATCCAGAGATTCAAGCCATTCCCGGTTTTCAATTTTTTCTATATCTTTGCTCTTGTTCATTTCAAATTCATCCTCAAGCTGTTATGATCATAAACAAAAAAAACCCGAATAAACCGCTATGCATTATGATTCCGTTACCGAAAGATTGTTTTTCACGTTCTGCACTCCCAAGAGATCAGAAACCTGCTCCTCTATTTCGTGCAGAGCCCAGAGAGTCTTTGTCTCTCCTTCAAGGGTAACCACACCATCATTTATGGTAAGATTAACGTTTTCAAGCGGAAATTCTTTTTCGAGTAAATTTTGAATGATTCGCTTCAAATTCTTGTCGGAAACCGCTTTTTTGGCGGGTAACACTTCCAGATCGTTTACAATACCCTTCACACCTTCCTGCCATGAGATCATGGTCTGCAGCATCTTTTTTTCGCGGTAAAAGCTGACTTTACCATCAAGAAAAACGATCCCGTTATCAACGCTAATTTTGATTCGGTCCGGTTCGAGTATGGATCTGATATAATGCATTTCATTAATAATATTTGATTTGACCAATTCATCCGGCAGCATAGGCGTATCGATCATCAATTGATTGGATATTGACCGCACACCATTGACTTTTGATGCCAATTCAAACATGCGATAAAAATCCCATAACGTGCCAACGGTTCCTTCGATGGTTACCTTGCCTTCCTGATTCGCCGTTATGACAAATTCTTCATCCATACCATAGTGTTCGGCGATCCGATTTCGCACCTTGTCGGACAAGTTTTCCGGATTGACGGCAGAAAACACAACACTGCCGGCGAGTACAAGGATTAATAGTAATTTCTTCATTATAACCTCCAAAACAGTTTATGACTTTGTTATATTTGATCGCAGCGATTTAGAACGAGTGCGGATAAAAATCCGAATAAGGGTCCCAGTCTTTAATTTTCAGGCGGTTTCTGACATCTTTTGCGCCACCTTCATAGGCATTGCGTTCAGCAGCACGTCGTTCGTTCCAGGTATCAACCTTACCTGTAAGGGTAACAACACCATTTTCAACGGTGAGAGTGATATTATCAGACTCGATGACCGGACTCCAATAGTATTGGCTTTCAATGTCCCGCTTGATCATCCAGTCACTCTTCCAGGTCCAGACATGCTGATAATCGATGTTATTAACAACATCAACAACACCCTCCACTCCGGAAGTGACCGATTTTGCACGCTTTTTCTCAAATGAAGTATTGACATCTCCGGAGAGAAAGACACGACCATTAACAACTGTAACCGTAATGTCATAAAGCTCGATATAGGAATTTCGTAAAAGAGCACTCTTGACTCTGCTTTTCAATACCTCATCAGAAGGAATGGTATCGGGACGCACCCGAATATGATTTTTTACTTCCCAAACACCGATCGCATTTTCCGCATCATTTTCCGCTGCCATTTTGGCCTTGAGATTGTCAACAATACCGGACAGGATAACCTGGCCTTTGTTGAGCTGAACATCGATGTTAAAAGAAGCAAGACGTGGATCGTAATAGAGGGCATCCTTGACAGCATTTTTGATTTCCTGATCAGATGGCGGCAATGGCGTTACTTCTTTTTTGATCTCATCATCTGCCCACCATTGAACTTTTAAATCTTCTGCATCAACCAAATTGGTACCCATAACCCAGGCATCCGAGAGAGCACGTCTCTTTTCTCGTTCACTTCCAACTGTTCCTTTGAGTTTAACCTTTCCATCTTCTACTGCCACATCAATCAATGCTTCATCTACCCACATATCATATTTCAGACGTGCAAGAATATCCTGTTCAATCTCGAAATCATTTCGTTCGGCCTGATAGTCTACTGAGATGAGATTATCCACCTTTTTGACACCAGAGACCGATTTTACAACTTTTTCGGCCAACTCCTTTTCCTGGTAAGAATGTACATTACCCTGTAACGTAATCTTGGCTTCGGAAACACTGGTTTGGATCTGATATGAATTGGTTGCCGGGTCCTGCAATAATGCCTTCTGAATTGTCTCTTGCAGTTCCGATTCGGTTATTTCCTTTGGTTTTACTTCAATCTGGTTAACAACCGATCTTACCCCCCTCACCGTAGCGGCTATTTTTTCTGCGCGTCCTTTTGCCAAAATATTATCGACACTACCACTCAGATTGACGATGCCGTCAATGCAGTTGACATCGATCAGATGGGAGGCAACCTGTTCATCGACCAATAATTCTGTTTCCACAGCAAAAATTATATCGCGATCACTAACCTCTTCAGCAACAAAACCACTCGATATAAAAACCATGCTGAGGGAAAATATTAGAATTATATTGCGAAACATTTTTTCCTCCTGTTTTATTTGCATAGATTATTTTCATACTATTAATACAACAAGCATGCCAAGTGGAATGTTGAACAACTAAGTTGTTTATTTTTAGTTCATTAAGCTGGCAGGACAAAATAATCACAAACGAAAGTGTTGTGAATAATTAGTACATTATGTGCAAATATCAAAAGTGGTTGTAAAGAATAGTAACATTTGATGAATTGGCAAAGTCAATTATTTTTATTAGATTTATAGTAAAATATTGATTTACGAGATTCAGGCGTAGCGTTTGCTCCAACGGATCGGGATAAACACGCTAACAGGCAAACAGTAATTTTGTCCGCCGGTAAAATCCTTTTAAATATTAAAATTAATTCTTATACTATTCGCATCATGAATTATCATCGTTATCTAACCAAAGACATCATACGACAGATCAAGACGTCGAGGAGACGACTTGTGATTCTGTTTACGGATATTGAAGGATCGACGTCTTATTGGGATTCCCGCGGCGATATCAACGGCAGACTGATGGTAGATCAGCACAACCGCTTGATTTTTCCGGTGATAAAAAAATATCATGGCAAGGTGATTAAAACCATTGGTGATGCGATTATGGCCTCTTTTAATAAACCCCATCATGCTTTGGAAGCGGCAATCGCAATTCAACAATTATTGGCCTCGGAAAGAAAGAAAAATAAATACTTTACCCTAAAGGTACGTATCGGCATCCATTCAGGAAAAGCTCTGGTGGAATATAATGATATTTTTGGAAATGTGGTGAATATTGCTGCGCGGATTGAAAGTTTGGGGAAAGGAAATGATATTTTGGTATCGGGTAGTACCGCGATCAGACTCTCGCGCAAAAAATACCGGCTCATCCGGCCACGCCAATTTACGCCAAAAGGCAGAAAGAAAAAAATGGTTGTATACCGTTGTGATTGGCAAAAACTGCCGAATTACAGCGACAAAATCAAGCTGGTACCTTTGTTACCGGTTATTCCAAGACAAAAGATCAATATCCTGGCTTATATCATTGCATCCGTTGGGGTTCTCTATTTTCTGTATATCCGTTATTTTCGATACTTGCTGGCCGATTCAGAGGATATCGCGATAATGGCCCTGAATCCCACCTCTATTCTTTCCCGGCATCCGGCAAACGGGGCTATATTGTCTGTTATTGTCATTTCTTTTTTGGTGGTCCTGATCAGGATTCGCCGTATTCCCGTATTGATTTTAAAAGTAATTAAAGGGGGATTTGGGTTTTGTCTATTTTTTATCCTTTCCTATTTGTTGTTAAACAATATTCAGCTCGGTTCGGCTTTTGGGCAAAACAAGAGACTATACGAATCAGACCATTTATTCGTTCATATTATCACAGAAGAGGCCAAGGTCTATGAATCCCCGTCACTGGATGCCGGAACGGTCAGAACGGTGAACCGGGGTATTCTTCTTCTCCTGTCCGATGTAAAACGCAGGCGAAATATTGTATGGAACAAGGTATTAATCGATAAGGAAAATTATGGGTGGATTGTGCGCGTTATACCGGCCAGAATGGGAATTCCGGCACAACGAATAAGCCTGACCCACAAGTTTTATTTTCAACTGCTGGATTTATACGCCTTGTTTTTAGGCGTTATTGGTTTTCTATGGGGATATTGGAGCTTTAAAATCCGTCCGATCTGAGTTCCGGAACTCATGCCAGCATCAGGTTCAATATTTTCCGGGCAATGACTTTGCCGTTTTCGCCGACTTCAAGTACCGGACCGACACAAGAGGGACAACCGGATTTACAGGAACAATTTTGTATCAAGGTTACTCCTGCCTCGGCAACATCGCGATATATATGGAATAGCTTTTTACTGAATCCCACTCCCCCCGGATAGCGTTCCCAGATAAATACTGTGGGCAACTGCCACATTGGAGCCTTGATCATGGCTTGCGTATAAATATCCCCCGGATCCCCCATAACATAAAGGGGAACCACATTCATCAGGACGTTGGCAAGCGCTTTGAGGCCGTCTCCCAACTCTTGTTGTTCGATGCGCAAACGCTGATGGCTATCGGCAGGAAAGGAATACCAAAATGATGTTGTGTGGGTTTCGAGTTCCGGCAGGTGAATTTTTCCCCACCCAATATTTTCATGGCTGTTGAATTTAATTTTCTTATACATGGTCGCCAGATTGGTTACAGCAACTTCGCCATAGCCATAGCGATTTTCGTTTACTGAAGATTCTTGATGAATATCGAGCACTTTGATGGTGGTTTTGAGCTGAGCATCCGTATAATAATCTACATTGACCTTATGTACGTATGCTTTGCGTCGTTCCCAGTCCAGCTTGTCGACATGATATTGCTGACTCGAATGGATATAAATGGCATCGTCATATACAAAAAGCGGAGCTGAGAATAGATCAATTTCACCGATGACTTTTTCCCGGGGTTGGGTGGTATCTATAATGACAACGTTCTCTTCAGATGCATTTCGAAGCGAGACGGTTTCTGCGGGATACGTTTCCGCCATCCAGTGCCAGGTGTTACCGGATTTGTGCAGAACGCGATTCTCTTCGAGAAAAGCCAGAATATCGGATGTGCTGTCTACTCCTTTTTCATTTTTAAAATCGCTGCCGAATAATTCATTCGTCTCGAAGGGTAGTTCAAAGGCTGCACATTTCACATGGCTCAGGAGCAGAACGAGGTTATTCGGATCTATGATACCGGATTCCGGGGAACTTTGGAAAAAATAGTCAGGGTGATTCATCAAAAACTGATCCAGCGGAGAAGATGAAGCGACCAATACGGCTACTGATGTTTCAGAGCGTCTGCCGGCCCGCCCGACCTGTTGCCAGGTACTGGCAAGAGTTCCCGCATACCCGGCCATAATACAGGCACCAAGCTGTCCGATATCGATGCCCAGTTCGAGGGCATTGGTGCTAACGATCCCTTTGATTTTGCCATTACGAACATTTTTTTCGATCTCGCGCCGCTGCAGAGGCAGATATCCGCCCCGATACCCCCGTATGAGATCAGGGTCCTTTTTCAATTTTCGCATCAGGGATTTTAAATAGGTCAACAGAATCTCGACACGGAGTCTGCTACGGGCAAATATAATGGTTTGTACCTGATGGCGCAGGAACAATGAAGCGACAGATTGCGACTCTTTAATATAAGACCGGCGAATACCCAGCTCTCTGTTAACCACGGGGGGATTGTACAGGATGAAATGTTTTTTGCCTTGAGGTGCTCCATTGTTATCAACGAGGGCCACCTCCTCGCCGATCAAATTTTGAGCCAGTTCCACAGGGTTGGCAATGGTCGCGGAGCAGCAAATAAAAACCGGTTTGCTGTTATAGAATTGGCAGATTCTTTTCAACCGTCTGATGACATTTGCAAAGTGACTGCCGAATATTCCCCGATAGTGATGGATTTCATCGATTACGATATACTTTAGGTTTTCAAACAGTTTTACCCATAAGGTATGGTGAGGTAAAATGCCGCTATGCAGCATATCCGGATTGGTAACCACGATATGCCCGGAGCTTCTGATGGCTTTGCGGGCGGCCGGCGGGGTATCGCCGTCGAAGGTATAGCTTTTGATATCAAAATTAATATCCGGTTTGATGCTATCAATCAGGCGATGCAGTTCATGCACCTGATCCTGCGATAAGGCTTTGGTGGGAAATAAATAGAGAGCGCGATTTTCAGGCTGAGATAAAATATCATGTAAAACAGGAGCATTATAGCAAAGGGTTTTTCCGGATGCTGTCGGTGTAACCACGACACAGTTTTTTTGTTTTAGAACGGTTTCAATCGCGGTAGCCTGATGGGTATAGAGCTGTCGGATGCCGTGGTTCTGCAATGATTTGACGATGACGGAAGAGAGATTTGACGGGAAATCCGCGTAAAGGGCACTTTTTTCCTCAATGGTATGCCAATGCGCGACATTTTGCATGAAATTTTGATCGCGCTGCATCGAGTCTATAATTTGGTCAATAGTCATTCGCAAGGTGCCGTATTGGAAGTTGCATTACCGGTTACGGTTATCCACCAATTCCCGGGCTTTGGTTTGATACTCTTCTTTTAGTGATTCAATCTTTGGATTCAATTTAACAGAGTCACGGATGGCGATCTTTGTAATATCCTGAGTAATGATATTGCGATTATTATCAAGGCCGATCTCGACAAAATCAGCGTATTTTCCCAGGGCCTGGGTTGCGGTGACAAGGGGCATTTCATCCGCAGATGACTTTTTTGCCCGGTAATATTCAGCACCCATAATGGCGACATTGATCTGAGGACAGGATTCGATTATCGTGGTCAGGGTTTGATATTTACCGTAAAAAAGAAGTACCAACAGATCGACACGCCGGGAAAGCTTGTTTACCCACGCTTTAGCCAGAGGAACGGGATCTTCGATGTCCGGGATGATACTGCTATGGGTGCGATGATGAGAATAATTCAGGGTATCGGTGAGTCCGATAATCCCGATTTTTAATTTATCGTAAGGAACATGATGCGAATTAACCGCATCCAGTGTTAAAATTTTATAAGGGTCAAATATATAATCTCTGGTTTGCGCATTGACGATATTACCGGAAACCAGTGTATTGGGATAGGATTGCCTTAGCGAATCCAAGAAATCAATACCGGCAGTGAGATCCCGGTAACCGATATTGATCGCTGCATATTCCATCTCAAGCATCATCTTGAGCAGGTATCCTGTTTTCAAATTGCTGATTTCACCCATCCCTCTGGAAAAGCCGCCTGCATCAACGAGCAATAAAAAGTTGCTTTCGGCTGTATTTTGTTCAATTACTGTGGCTCTCCGAGCCATTCCGCCGAGGCGGACCTTTCAGCCGCAGGGATCCATCGAAGCGAGAAGATCATTGGTATAGCCGATTTTCAAGACCGCTTTATCCGGATTCTGACACATTCCGACATTAATCATAACGAGCAAGGCAGCGAGATATCTTAAGATATTCATCTTTAATCCTTCTGGTTGATGGTCATAGATTGTGCGAATGTAAATTGTCCCTGATCTGTCACAATTTCAGATACAAATATGAAATATTTTGATTTAACGAGATATTGGCAATAAATGTTCCGAAAAGCAGGCAAGAGGTGTTACGAGCCTCTTGCCTGATCCTTTCATTGAATAGCGATAATGACCCGGTTATCGACCGATCTGACATCCGGTTGTATCGGTCTTTCGAGATCAAATACAACACGTGAAAAGGTTTTATCCGGATGGTAGCCCAGGCGGGCTCTGATGACCGGTCCGGCATCGAGTTCAAATGTCCGCTGTTGTGACAAGATAAAAATACCCGGGAAATCGATGAGAAAGCGGTGAGGATCGCTGAGTGTATTTGTCTTAAACTCTACTTTGCCATTACAAATAATATGAACTGTATTGTTATCGATTTTCTTGACGGACAGCATAGCTGTTCCTTTCGGAACGGCGGGTTCCGCATCCCTGGTATAGAGCAGGAACTCTACACGGCGGTTACGGAACCGGCCCTGGGGAGTGGCATTATCAGCTACAGGTCGCAGTTCGCCGTATCCAACCGGCAGATAGAACCGGGATGAGGCAACGTTTTCCTTTGTTGTCAAAAATCTCATAACGCTATTGATTCGGCGATGCGAAAGAGCGATATTATATTCCAGAGTTCCTATTGAATCGGTATGGCCGGATATATGCACCATCGCCTGCGGATAGGTATTGAGAATCTCTCCTACTCTGGCCATCGTCGTGTATTCTTTTTGACGAATGACCGATTTGTCAAAATCAAAATTGATTCTCATGCTGACAAGGATCTTATCCGCTTCCTTTTCTTCGACCTCGATTTTACCTTCACTTTCTGCAGCGATTTGTTTAATATGATCCAGGCGCGCCCCCAGTTCCTCCTCCATAGCGAGGGCTCTGGTTTTGGCATCTTCGATTTCCTGTCTTGCCCGTTCCGCTTCTTCCAGCTCACGGCGCAATTTTTCACTCATCTCGCTAAATCGTTCCCGGTCAGCATAGTTCAGGGCATAGATGCGGTGTGCCACATCAAAGGTGAAAAGCAGAGAAAAACGATGGATACTCGACTCGAAAGCATCGACGGGGGAATAGGCATAATCGAGTCTTGTGTTTGAATTGGCCAACCATTCCATGGGTATATAGAGTCCCATGCCGAGTCCCCACCGGGAGGCTTCGATGCTATGAATTTTATAACCGCCTCGCAACGCCAGCAAATCAGCGATAATCAGTTCCGCGCCGGTATAATAGCGAAGTTTTTGTTCACGGATCCAGGCGATGTCGGCGGCAAGGTTCATTTGCAGTGATTTACCTATCGGCATGGTGAGGGCGCTGCCGACCCTGTACGTCTCAGGAAGGGTAAAATCCGTTTCATGAAATTTGGGTTTTGACAAGGCAAAGTTTTGAATCGTTGCGCCCAGAGAAACGTATTTGATTTTATATTGAGCTCCGAGGTCAAGCGCATACGACGTATTCTCGATACCAACAAGGCTTTGTCTTAAAATCTTGATGCCACCACCAAAACTAAAATCATAATTAAAAATATTGAGATAATTGCCATATGCAAGCGTCAACATAATGTCGCTGCTCGATACCGTTCCGCCGGTGAGGCGGAATTTTTCATCCAGCACTTCGATATCCCCTTCGTTGAAATATGAAAAATCAAATCCAAAGACACCGAGGCTATGCGGCAGCGACAGGGAGACAGAACCTTGCTGGGTATCATCTATCCAGTTGTGAAAATTTGCAGAGGCCATGATGTAGCGTAAATTGCCGAGGCCACCGATATTATAACGAAGCAGATTGACATCATCTGCCAGGCCGGTAAAGGCATTTCCCATGGCAACCTGCCGGGCCGTCGGATGAATACGCATAAAGACGGCTGAATGATATCCGATACCGGTTTCTTCCGCCCCCATAAGGTTAAGGGACAACAGGATCAAAAGTATAAAAATAAAATAAAATCGAGATAGCATTATGCGTTTCATAGGATCTCCAACCTATGTTAAAAATCATTACATTATCTTATTAAAACAAACTTTTTAATAATGGCAACACCTTCACTGATTCCGGTATCCTCATAGTAGAGATCGGATTCGATCTTGAGGAAATAGGTTCCACTGCTTGCCTTATGTCCGCTTTCCGTCCTGAGATCCCACCAGTAATCGGTCTGGGCGAACGTCAACGAGGCCACCGGGAAGGACTGATCGAAAGTCAGGGTTTGGGGATCGATTTCAATAATTCGTTCGCCGGCAAGATTATAAATGGTGATTAATTTAGGCGTTATTTGTCCCGTGGCCGATGCTATTCTCAATTTAAAATTACTACCTTCATATTGTTTATAAGGATTCGGCGCCACCTGGACGATATAGGGTTGTGCCCCGAACAAGCTGCTGTCCGCTGGAGTGACCGGCGGAAAGGACTGGACGGGCATAAACACAGATCGATTCAGGGTAAGATTATCCTCATATCTCGCTGTAACGCGATGGTTATACATCGTTTGCAAAACCCCGTCATTCTGAATACCATTATTATTCTGCTCAAGCAGAAGAGGTGTTTGTGTAGAGAACTCACCCGAATTATAGACGCCGGTGCTATCAAGGTGTTCGAAAAGTTGAATATCTTCAAGGTCACCGGTGGCGTTATCAAAAACCTGGATGAAAATAGATTCCTGGTCAAAGGGCAAAAGATTTTGGTCATTTTCACCGACAATATGAAAATAGAGCGAGTCTGAAAAAGAGACCTCCTCCCCGCTAAGATCGTTTACGTACCTGTCCTCAATATAGAATTCCGGAACCGTATTTTTAACCACGAGAATGGTATCGGCAGAAACATCATCCGGATCATCAGCATCCTGATAGCGGACATAGAGAGTATCACGATCGAGGACCTCGAGAATATTATTTTCCGGATCCGTTTGGGGAGAAACAAGAATGGGTACCGGCTTGTTGACAAAGAATCCGCCAACCGGGTTTGCGTTCAGCTCTACGGTGACGCTGTCCCTGCTTTTTTGGGTATGAACGACCAGTTCGATCCTGTTTTGGAACGCCTCGAGGTCGGGATCGGAAAACGCCAGTCTGACGCTATCGACCTTGTTTTGCTGGGGAGGCAAAACATCGGTAGCCCGATAGTGACCGGGTTGGTTGCCGTTTCTGTTAACAAAGGAGAGCCTGGAAGTGGATGCCAGAATCCGCTGCCAGGTTATTTCCCAGTCATCGAGAACCGGAGTTGTATAGGATTTCAGGGTGCTGGCACTCCCCACCAACACGATTGATTTAACCCCCTGCAAATTGGCATAATTATCCAGATACTCCGTGGTTTCTTCCGAGATTTGACTTGCACTAAAACTGGCCAGCTCTTCATCCGTATCCGCATTGCGAATAAAGAAATCCAGCCTTACCTTATCGCGATCTGCAGGAAGTTCGGGAATCCGGGTATGGATGACCATCCTTTCCCATTTATTGACAAATGCCCCGGATTCATTTGAAATAACCGGGGATTTGAATCTGGCCCTGGCACCCGTATTGTAGTAATGATAATAGACAATGACTTTATTTAATGTGGGGGTGTATAACGGATTGCTTGTTTGCATAAAGGCCCGAACCTGATAAAAACGGTGACCGCGATGAAAAGAATTGATTTCCTGTCCATTTACCGTATAAAAGGTATCGGATCCATTGGGGCCCAGCCATTCAGCACTGGTAAGATTGCTATAGTCATTGGCGGATCTGAACTGAAAAGATATCGCGGTAAAAGCATTGGTATCGGTTTGCCATTTGAGACTGTCAAAAATGACTTCCCGTCCTTCACCAAGATCGTAAAATTGCAAGACCTTGAGCGAGTCGCTATATCCAATGATATTGGGAAAAAAGTTGGTAATGACAAGATGACGATTATCGGGCATGCGGTCAGCATCTTGCAGAGCCTGTAGTGGACGATGAAAGCGCCAGACGATTTGGCCATCGCGGTTTACCTCGATAATACGGTCATTCCCGGCATCACAGATGAGAATATTGCCACTATTCAATATATCTGCATCCGTCGGCGACGCAAGGCTGAACTCATCGCTGCCTGCAACGCCTTTTGTACCGAACTGCCAGGTGATGGCTTTGGTGTTGCGGTTTACCAGTATAATTCTTTGATTACCCTGGTCTGTAATCAATATTTCATCCGTTGAGGTTACATATTCAACATCCACCGGTGACTGCAGCGTATCCGAAGAGAGCTGCCAGATAATATCCTTGCTTTCTTCATCCACTATAATGACCCGATTGTTGCCTTTATCGGCAATGAGATAAGTACTTGAGCCGGGAACCAGAACGGCGTCATTGGGACTGTTGAGTTGCTCCCGCTGATTGCCCTCCTGACCATTGGGATCGCCATAAAACCAGTCCACCGCGCGGGATTCTTTGTCTATTTTGAGCACTCTGTGTCTTGCTTCATCGGCAATCAAAACTTTGAATAAATCGCCTTCCTTGAAAAGAGCAGCATCAACAGGGCCTTTTAGATAATCCCGGTCGCCGATATTCTTGCTGCCAAAAGACCAGACGGTTTCCTCGGTTTCCGGATTGAATTCCATAACCACATTTGCAGAGGCATCGGTAACCAGATAGAGTCCTTTATCCCCGACCTGTCGGTAATCGATATCCTCAGCAGAGGAAATAGGAGATTTAAGGCCAGGCCAGGTCCAGTCAAGTCCGAATAGTTTATAATTTAAAAGTTGATTTTCCCCGGATATACCGGTTTGGGGTGCAAGCGTAATGACCTCATTGATTTTTAGCCCGGGGTCGAGGGCGTAGGTATTTGTAAAATCGGGGTCTCCATCGATCCAGCTCTGCTGTTGCGGAAATATTTGGCTAAATGAGATCAATAAAATAAACAAAATACCTTTTTTCATAATACAATTCCGCCTAAAATTAAGAAAACCAATTAACAGACGACTATCTTCTCTGGCTCGTCGCCATCCCGAGAGCCAGTGAATAAAACTTTGTTTCATCACTATCGGCCCGGGAGGTCAAAATGATCGGTACCTTGGCACCTATAATAATGCCCGCCGTTTTGGCACAACCAAGGTATGCCATGGTTTTATAAAAAATATTTGCCGATTCGATATCAGGCATAATTAAAATATCAGCATCTCCGCCCACGGTTGTGGCAATGCCTTTCACCTCGCAGGATTTGTGGCTGATGGCGTTATCCATAGCCAGCGGGCCGTCTATAATCGCGCCTTTGATCTGGCCGCGCTCCTGCATTTTACATATGACCGCCGCGTCTTCCGTACAGACCATGGCACCGGGATTTACTTTTTCAATAGCAGCGAGCAAAGCAATTTTCGGCTTTTCCATGCCCAGTGCCTGCGTTGCACGAATGGTATTCTCCACGATCGACACTTTTGTCAGCAGATCGGGGCGAATGTTCATGGCAGCATCCGACATGAACAGTAGTTTGTGATAGGCGTCGACCTGAAAAGCAGCCAGGTGACAGAGCAAATTACCGGACCGAAGGCCATGCTGCTTATCCAGAACCGCTTTGAGAAGCGTAGCGGTCGAGCATTTACCTTTCATCAGAACATCGGCCAAATGGCCTCTGACCAGCTGTACGGCGCGAACCACCGCCTGTTGTTCACTATCAGCCTGTACGATATCAAAAGCAGAAATATCGATATCGTGTTCTGCACTGATGTTTCGAATCGTTTTTTCATCGCCGACCAACACAGCATCTGCGAGTCTTTCGCGATAAGCCATACTGACAGCAGCCAGAACTTCTTCTTCCTCCGCCATGGCTACGGCTATGGTTTTGTTCAATTCTCCTTTTACGCGTTTGAGAATCTGGTCAAATGACTGCGTTTTCATGCTGCGATTCATCCGTTATATCGTTTGGCTGCTTCTTCATTCTTCAGTACGCGCAAGACACCGAGCGCAAGAGCCTGCATTTCTTCTTCGCCCGCAAAGACATGTACGGGAGCGAGAAAAGAAATGCGGTCTTTAATCCACTCGATAAAGCTGTGGTTAAACGCCAGACCGCCACAGAGTGCGATCGCATCTATGCTACCCTTGAGAACAGCGGCATGGGAAGCTATCTCCTTGGAAACCTGATACGCCATTGCTTCCAGGATTTCCCTCGCTTTTTCATCGCCGTTATCGATATCAGCCTGAATGGCACGCACATCATTGCTGTTCAGATAAGCGACCAGGCCTCCCCTGCCTTTAATCATTTTTTTAATAGTCTGTTCATCATATTTTGATGAAAAACACAACCGGACCAAATCACCGACTGGCACCGTACCCGATCGCTCCGGAGAAAACGGACCCTCTCCATCCAATGCGTTGTTCACATCGATAACACCGCCTTGTTGATGTGAAGCAACCGAGATACCTCCGCCCATATGGGCGACGATCAGATTAAGCTGTTCGTAGGGCTTATCCAGGAGAGTCGCCATCTTACGTGCAACAGCTTTTTGATTCAGGGCATGAAAGATGCTCTTTCGTGGTAACAAGGGATGACCGGAATAGCGGGCCAAGTTGCACAATTCATCGACGACCACCGGATCGACGATAAATGATGGTCTTTGATCTGGTTTTGCCAACTCGAAAGCGAGGATCGCTCCCAAATTGGAAGCATGTTCGCCGTATTTTGCCAGGCGCAAATCATGAAGCATTTTTTCATCGATTACCCAAGTCCCGCTGGGTATCGGTTTGAGCAAGCCACCCCGGCCGACAAAGGCGTCGATAGTTTCCAGGGCAACTTGCTTTTGCTGCAAAATCGATCGAATGGATTCAAGGCGAAATTCGAACTGATCCACCATTGAAGCGAATTTCGCCAGCGTGTTTGTAGAATGCGGAAGGGATTCTGAAAAAATGCAATCTTCATCTTGAAAAAGAGCGACTTTGGTTGAGGTTGACCCTGGATTCATGACGAGAATGCGATACATCCAACCTCCCAGGTCTTCGCGTGATTAATTCTCATCCATTCGGAGGCATAAACGGGATGATTCATTACAACGTATTGAACCATCTCTGGTGCTAAGACACTATATTTAATTAGTTAATTATAGGTATAATAAATTAAAAATGCAAGGCATATGAATTGTAGACCAATATTTTTACAGATCCGGATTCAGGAACCTACATCGGAACCTGTATCAGTGACTCGATACGATAATCACTGATGAGTTTTCTGCCTTTGAGAAATTCCAACTCGATGAGGAAACAGAATCCGATGACGTCGGCATTTAATTTTTCCACCAGATTGGCGGTGGCACGGGCCGTACCACCGGTTGCCAGCAAATCGTCAACAATGAGAACGCGCTGCCCTGCCTTCAAAGCATCAACATGTATTTCCAGGGAATCCTCACCATATTCCAGGGAATAGGTTTCGCTTACGGTTTTATAGGGAAGTTTACCGGGCTTTCTGACGGGTACCATACCCACCTTCCAGGCGTGCGCGAGTACACCGGCAAAAATAAAGCCCCGCGACTCGATTCCAATAACAATATCCGGCTTGTATTGATCAAACAGGCTCTTCATTTGGTCAACACTGGAAGCAAAGGCTTCTCCGTCGGCCAAAAGCGTGGTTATATCTTTAAATACAATTCCTTTTTTGGGAAAATCGGGTATACTTCGTATCCGTTCGGACAAATCCATATTCGACTCCTTTCAAAAAACAACTTTAAAATCATCATAAGTGTTAGAGGATTCCTGCCAGTCACTGTCAACATCACTAACATCTGCAGATACAGGCCCTTGCCTTATCGTATTCAAGTACTCCCTTACGGCTTCTTCTTTTCCGTTGGCATATATTTCTACATTACCATTGGATAAATTCTTGACCATTCCGACAAGGCCTCGTTGTTTCGCCTGTACCCTGGCGAAATGGCGAAAGCCGACGCCCTGTACGCGTCCTTTGACGATAATATGCAGCGTTTTCATATTCCTCCGTTAAATGTAAATCATGGATAAAGTCTTAAAAGCGTACGTGGAAATGGAATGGCTTCCCGAACGTGGTGTATACCGCAAAGCCAGCTTACTGTACGTTCGATACCCAAGCCGAATCCTGCATGGGGAACAGAACCGTAGCGGCGCAAATCCAGGTACCAGCGAAAAGCCTCTTTCGGGAGCTGATGTTCTTTGATTTTCTGCAGGAGAATGTTCAAATCATCTTCTCTTTGGCCACCGCCTATAATTTCTCCATAACCTTCCGGAGCCAACATGTCAACGCACAGGGCTTTATGCGGCTCATTGGGATCTTTTTTCATATAAAACGCTTTTACTTCTGCGGGATAATGGGTAACCATAACAGGACGATCATAATGTTCAGAGATGATCGTTTCATCCGGAGCGCCAAAATCATCTCCGTATAGGAAATCAGGGTTGCTTTCTTTTATCAGCTCTACGGCTTGATCATACTTTATTCTGGGAAATGGCTTTTTGATCGCTTCCAGTTTGGATATATCCCTTTCGAGAGTTTCCAGTTCATTATGGCGATTTTCCAAAACACTCTGCACCACAAAGGCAACCATATCTTCGGCCAGGTCCATATCCTGATCGAGATCACAAAAGGCAACCTCGGGTTCTATCATCCAAAACTCGGTCAGATGCCGCCGTGTTTTTGATTTTTCTGCTCGAAAGGTGGGGCCGAAACAGTACACCTTGCCAAAAGCCATCGCCGCAGCTTCCATATAAAGCTGCCCGCTTTGAGTCAGATAAGCTTTGCTATCAAAATAATCGGTTTCAAAGAGGGTCGTGGTTCCTTCGCATGCCGCCGGGGTGAAAATGGGCGCATCTACAAGTGTAAAACCATTCTGGTCGAAAAATTGACGACAAGACTGAATAATCTGGTGCCTGATACGTATAATAGCGTGTTGTTTACTGGAGCGCAACCACAAATGACGATGATCCATCAGAAATTCAATACCGTGTTCTTTTGGTGTAATGGGGTACTCTTCAGCAACATGGACAACCTCAACGCTTTTGGCCTGCATCTCATAGCCACCTTTGGCGCGCTTGTCTTCAACGATTTTACCCGTTACCTGAACTGCGCTTTCCTGCGGCAAGGCAGTGAATTCATCAAAAAGCTCCTCTCCTATTTCCGGCCGGAACATTACAGCCTGTATGAGACCGGTACCATCTCTCAACATGAGGAAGAGCAATTTTCCCTTATTTGTTTTATTGTAAATCCAACCGGAAAGTGTTACCTCTTTGTCTTGGTATTTACCAACCTCTTGAATTGTGGTTTTTACTGCCATATCCTCGCGTTCCTTTCCATTTATTTTGCCAACAATACAGGACATTTTGAATGACCGAGTATGTAACCGGTGGTACTTCCCAGGAGGGCTTGTTTAAGCCGGGAATGACCATAAGCACCGATAGCGATTAGACTCTGATTTGATTTTTCCGCATATTCGACGATTTGTCGTGCATGACTGCCGCTGACGTTTATGTGGTTTATGGCGATCTGATAATTGCTTAGATACTTTTCCGCCTCTCTGGAATAGTGTTCAACGACTTGCTGATCCTCATAGACCGTAATGATGGTGATTTTTGCTTTTAGCATTTCTGCGATGTGACCGCTGTATAGCATGGCTTTATTTGCATGAGCCGATCCGTCATAAGCCAGCAGAATATTTTTAAACATTTTTACTCCTCCTAAACGATTTTCCGTCTACGGGATATATTCTACCATACTTCTGGTTTCAGCTCTCGCGACATCAATGCTTCAACCGCTTTTCTTGGAGATTTGTGATGAAACAACACCTGATAAATTTGTTCGCTAATAGGCATTTCGACAGTATGTTTTTTAGCCAATTTCACCGCAGCCTGACAGGTTTTTACACCCTCGGCCACCATTTTCATCTCCTCCAAAACCCTGTCGAGCGATTTCCCTTTACCAATCTCTTCACCGACGAACCGGTTTCGGCTGTGACGGCTCATACAGGTGACAATCAGGTCTCCCATTCCGGACAAGCCGCCAAAGGTAAGGGGATTGGCACCCAATCGCGTTCCCAGCCGTGATATTTCCGCCAATCCTCTGGGCTGCAAAGCAGCTTTCGTATTATCACCAAAGCCGGCCCCATCGCAAATCCCGGCGGCAATGGCAATGACATTTTTCAGGGCACCGCCGAGCTCAACGCCGACGACATCATCACTGCGATAAAAGCGGAAACTTTTATTGGTGAGTGATTTTTGTACTTTTTCAGCGATCTGAGTGTTCTTTGAAGCAACTACAACAGCAGTAGGAATTCCTTTACTCACCTCCTCAGCATGGCTTGGACCGGATAGCACGACAAAATCGATCAAGTTTGCTGAAAAAACATCAGCGGCAATCTCGGAAATCCGCATCAGAGTATCGTTTTCAATCCCTTTAATACAGCTAATCAGCACCTTTTGCTGAACAGAAAATTGTGCCAAATCCGAAAGTACTGAGCGGGCAACGTGAGATGGTACGGCCAATAAAATGTATTCACATTCCGCGACGGCTATTCCCAAATCATGAGTAATTTCAATTTCATTCGATATGCGTATTCCGGGTAATCTGTCTTCACGGCGTCTGACCTGACGAAGAATACCAGCCTCCTCAACATCAAATTCCCAAAGGGTAACCTTATGGCCCATACGGTGACAATGCAATGCCAGTGCAATTCCCCAGCTACCCGCCCCCAGAACAGTGATTCGTTTTATCTTTTTGCTAAACATAATCGACAACTTTTCCGATTTCATAACAAGGTTCATCAATGCTTTTTAGAATGGTTTTAATATCATCCAGATAAGCCGATTTCACGACAAAAACCAATCCGATTCCAAGGTTAAAAACACGCCGCATTTCATCATCACTTATATCACCGTATTGCTGAATGAGAGAAAATTCAGGCGGAACAGGCCATGAATCCCAATCTACATCGAGTTTGAACGTTTTAGATAATAATCTATTGGTATTGCCTTCCAGGCCTCCTCCGGTGATATGGCTGATTCCTGAAATGTATTTGCTATGCTTGACAGAATCAATAGCGGTTTTATAGCTTTTATGCACTTTGAGCAAAATCTCCCCCCAGCTCGCGTTAAGTTTTTCCTGATAAGAATGAAGATTGATGTTTTTCATCTCAAGTAAAACTTTACGAACAAGAGAAAATCCATTGGTATGCAATCCATTAGACGGCAAGCCAAGTAACAGATCACCTGTTTCAATAGTAGAGCCATCAATAATTTCGCACTTGTCCACCATGCCGATAATGGTACCTGCAAGGTCATATTCACCGATAGAATAAAAACCGGGCATCTCGGCGGTTTCGCCGCCGATGAGGGCACAGTTATTTTCTTTACACGCCCGGGACATCCCCTTAACAATATCAACGGCTACATCGGGATCGAGCGCTTGCGTGCCGATATAGTCGAGAAAAAAGAGAGGGTCTGCACCGCATGTCATGATATCATTCACACAGTGATTGACCAAATCCTGGCCGACTGTATCGTGTTTATGCATCAGAAAGGCAATTTTAAGCTTGGTTCCGACGCCATCGATACTCGAAATCAGCACAGGTTCTTTATATCGCGATAAATCCGGCTGAAAAAAGCCGGAAAAGAGTCCGACATCGTGTAGTACGCTTTCAGTAAAGGTCGATTTTGCCAAAGCAGCGATTTGTTGGGTGGATTGATCCGCAGAGTTGAGATTAACACCGGCATCTTTATAGGTAATAGACATGTTGCTAGACTCCTCCAAGTAGATAGGTTCTGACCTGACTGAAAAAAGTTGTGGCCAAATTCTGTTTATAATCGGCATAAGTCCATGGATTGCTCATAAATCTGCCTCCACGCCAATAAAGTTGTACATCACCATAGATGCCTTTTCCGAGGTAAATTCTGTGGCTAAAATTTTTCGTCGTTGCCAGCACGAGCTTGGGTATTTCGATATATCCCGGATCAATATTAACACTGCGATTGGATTTCAGGCGAAATTGATCTTCCAGGTGATTGCAAAAGAGCTTGATATCAACGATTTCAGTCGGATCGATCGGATTTTTAAAGGCAATAAACCGCTTGAAAAGCTCCTTACCCATTTCTTTTGCATAATAGTTGGTATGGGTAAAGGAAAAAATATCACTGCGAAACTGAATGTCACCATACCCGGCGTGCAGTTCACGGCAGACGAGTTCCATTCTATCGTCATCGATAGAACAAATAGCAACAATTAAAATAACGTTTTCGAGTATTCTAGGCGTTCCCATTATTCAAATGATAAATTTATTGCAAAGTTGTTCGATGCTGGTTCTAATCATCCAGAATTCCGATCCGTTGCAAAGGCGCACCACATATGGGACAAAATTTCCAATTTTTATTGGGGAATATATGCGTTTCATTTCGAGTACACCGCATTACGAATCTGGGTTTAAACTTGATCATTACTGTTTTATTGTTTTCCTGATCGAGTTGTAGCGAAAACGCTCCCTGATCAGTCTTACCGGTCAGGAAGACATCGGAACTTTCCGGTCGTTCCAGTCTGCTTTTGATTGTATTTCCGTCCCAATCAATCAGGCGTACATTTACTTCGATATCACTCCAATGCCTGTATCCCTGTTCGTCAATATTGGAATAGAGGTGCCGGTTTTGTGGCTGGACATATTTTTTCCATTTTACTCTTACGCCTTTCAGATAAGCTCGGGATACATTTGAAAAACCGACAATTTGACCATTAACAAGGGAGAATTCCTGAACCACCGGATAATTTTCGGGTATATAGAGTCCATATCCGGCAAATTTATAGGTAATTTGTAAAAAACGGACCGAAACAGCTGATTGGGCGGAATCGGCGTATACCAGGGCATCCACTTTAACGATTTGCCGGGTACTGTCTGTCTGTGCTGTCGCATGGCCAAGCAGCGAAAGCAAAAGAAGGAATAGAATGACTCTTTTCATAACAGCCCTCCTCTCAAAATTACCGTTATTCGGTGCGGTAACGATATGCGCTTAGAGGTACTGGTTTATTAGGCGTTCATAGAGCTCTTGTTTTCCGCTTTTCAGTGCCGGCTCGCCGAGATCGGCGGCAATATCACGCAGATTTTGCAGGGAGAGTTTATTCTTTTCATATTCTGCGCCGTGCCCCTGATCAAAGGTGCTATACCGTGCTTTTTTCAGGTTAAGATAATCGGATTCAGTTAATATTCGGTCTGCAATATAAAGTGCCCGCGCAAAGGTATCCATCGATTGAATATGTCCAATAAAACTATCCTCGAGATCGGTTGAATTTCTGCGAGTCCTGGCATCAAAATTGAGCCCGCCATTTCCGAGACCACCATATGGTAAAATAACGAGCATTGCCCGAATGGCCTGATAGATATCGTGAAGAAATTCGTCGGTATCCCAACCATTTTGCGGATCACCCTGGTTCGCATCAACGCTGCCCAACAGATCGGCATCGGCTGCAACCTGGAGTTCATGAGCAAAGGTATGATTCGCCAGGGTGGCATGATTGTTTTCGATATTAATTTTAAAATCCGTATCCAGTCCATAGGTACGCAAAAATGCAACGACCGTTGCAGTATCAAAATCATATTGATGTTTAGACGGTTCCATGGGTTTGGGTTCAATCAAGAATGTTCCATCAAAACCGATCGCCCGGCCGTATTGAACAGCTGCCTTGAAAAAAACGGCGAGGTGATCCAATTCCCGTTTCATATCGGTATTAAGCAGAGAGGAATATCCTTCTCGCCCCCCCCAGAAAACATAATTTTTCCCTCCCAGTTTATGCGTTGCATCAAGAGCAGCTTTAACCTGGGCGGCGGCGTGGGCGACAACGAGAAAATCCGGATTGCTTGCAGCGCCATTCATATAACGCGGATGGGAAAAAAGATTGGCAGTTCCCCATAAAAGATGAATTCCACTTTCTTTTTGTTTTTCAGCGGCAAGATCAACCAGTTCCTCGAGTCGTTCTTCGGACTCTTGCACATCTCTTCCTTCGGGCGCCAGATCGCGATCATGAAAACAATAAAAGGGAACACCCAGTTTAGTCATAAATTCAAAAGCGGCATCCAGCCGATCTTTTGCGGCTGTCATCACATCCGGGCTCTTCTCCCATGGAAAATACTTGGTTTGATTGCCAAAGGGGTCTTCCCCGGTATCGCCAAAAGTATGCCAGTAGGCGACTGAAAATCGTAAATGTTCTTTCATGCTTTTGCCGCGAATCTTTCGGTTTTCGTCATAATGATGAAAGGCGAGTGGATTTTTCGACTGCGGACCTTCATACTGAATCTTTTGAATATTTGGAAAGTATTCTCTTTTCCCAATGCATGCCGTTGACATTTTGAACCTTTCACATTCTTTAACCTGCATCTATCCATCCCGTTACATCACTGTCGCCACCAGCAAGCTATTTACATAGGGAACAGGATGAGATCATTCTAATAATCCAATCTAAAGATAATATACAATAAAAAAAGGGTTGTAGCAAATATCTTTTGCCGCAACCCTTTGATAATAAAGACAAATTATTATTTTAGGGAAAAATACCGCGTTCTTTCAGGGCTTTGGCAACCCGGTTAACCGCAATCATCATGGCAGCATTCCTCATGTCGATTTCTTCACGTTCAGCCAGGTCCCAAACCGCCTTGAAACTGTTTACGATAACGCGTTTGAGATTAGAGTTTACTTCATCTTCATCCCAGAAAAAGGATTGTATACTCTGAACCCACTCAAAGTAAGAGACAACAACTCCACCGCTATTGGCGAGAATATCGGGCACGACATATTTACCTTTTTTCCGCAAGATGCGTTCCGCTTCCGGGGTGGTCGGTCCATTGGCTCCTTCGACAATAATATCGGCCTTGACATCTTTAGCGTTTTTCACGGTAATCTGTTTTTCGAGGGCAGCGGGTACCAAAACATCGACATTAGCCGTTAACAGCTCCTCGTTTGAAATTTTTTGAGTATCATTACCGTCGAATCCTTCCAGTGTATGGTTTTTTGAGGTTTCACAATATTTAATCATCTCCTGGATCGGCAACCCATTTTCGTTGTAATATCCGCCGGACACATCACTTACGGCGATGATTTTACATCCTTCGCGATGCAGAAGATCAGCACTGACAGAACCGACATTTCCAAATCCCTGTACGGCCACTGAGGTATGATCGGGAGCTTTACCGAGTCGTTTAAGAATCTCCAGCGTATTGAACATCACACCTCTTCCGGTCGCTTCACGGCGGCCGAGAGAACCTCCCAGGTCAATCGATTTTCCGGTAACAATTTCCAGCGTTGTACTGCCGCGAAACATACTGACTGTATCCATGATCCATCCCATGGTTTCCGAATTGGTATTGACATCAGGAGCAGGGATATCGGAATGCGGACCGATGATCGGCATAATACCCACTGTGTAGCGACGGGTTAAGCGACGAATCTCTTCCTTGCTCAGGTTTGTAACATCCACCTGCACCCCGCCTTTTGCGCCGCCGTAAGGAATATTTACTACTGCGCATTTCCAGGTCATCCACATCGCCAATGCTTTAACCTCATCAATAGACACATCGTGATGAAATCGAATTCCGCCTTTGCAGGGGCCTCTTGCACTGTTGTGCTGCACACGGTGCCCGGTAAACACTTCAATGCGACCATCATCCATTACCACAGGAACGGCAACAGTATATTCACGTTCCGGATGGCTCAGAACATTAAGCGTGCTTTGATCGAGTTCGAGTCTCTTGGCAGCATCATGGAGCTGCTCCAACGCCATCTCGAATACGCTGTTGGAATTGTCCGCCATAGTTTACTCCCTTTTGTTAATCCTTGCGTAAAAGCTCTTAAAGATTTAAATATTATGGGGTTGACACGCCATAAATAATGATGCCAAGGTAAAGAATTTGCTAAAAATTGTCAAGGTTGTATTCGCAGTTGTTTCTATGGTTTTTTTAAGGTGTTTATATCTGGGGAAACATAAGTTTTATTCAATAACTCATTTTGCTTAATTTATTAAATCCGGCCAGAGGCGGATAAAAGCGTCATTAGAAAGATTCTTTTAAAGATCGCTGAACCTTTTCAAGTCTTCTTCGCTCTTTTTTGGTTGGTCTCCCTTTATATTTGGGTTTGGCAGCTTTTATTCCTTGATTAAATAGTTCTAAAAGTTCCCGTGTCTCCTCGGAATATTCCAGTTGGTGCAGATGGTATAAACGTTTGGCTTGTTGTTTTGACAAATTTTTCTCACACAGTTCAACAATATCGAGAGTAAAATATTTGCCTGCTTTATTACGTATGGTGAGTCTGTCATCAACTCTGACTGTTTTTGCCGGTTTGCCGGTTTTGCCATTAACCTTAACTTTTCGCCCCTCACAAGCTTTGGAGGCTTGAGAACGGGTTTTAAACAGTCTGGCAGCAAACAGCCAGGAATCCAGACGCTGTCCGGTGAGTTGTTCTGATTCGTTGTCTTTTGTCTTGCTGGACGACATGCTAAAAAATTTCCACCTTTAGATATCTTTGCGGATTTCTTCTTACATCGAGAATTAGACTGTCGATTTTAGAGACAGTCGTTATAACCTGTTCATATAATGCTTTATCGCTGATTGTTTTACCCAGTGTTCCTTCTCCTGTTTTGATTTGTTTGATCACATCCTGCAAGCTCTCCACACTGAGCAGCAATTGATCAATCAGTTGCGGATCCCTGATCAGGCGGGGCAGCGTCCCGGATCCGGATTTTACGCTATCGACGAGAGAGATAGAGGATTGCAGAAATGTGTTGAGATTGTTGTAAAGCTTCGGGTCTGTCAACATTTGCAAAATCGCACCATCCCCCTCGGCGAGGTTGGCACTGAGATTTTCAAGCAACAACAAAATTCGATCAATATCATAATACATTCGGGGATCATTGATCAGCAGTCCCAAAGTCCCGGTTCCTGTATTAATTTTATTGCTGATCTCGGTAAGATGTTCCGAAGTTCTTTGTAGTTCATCGAATACTTTGGCACCTTCTTCCAATAGTTCTTCGACGTCGATTGGATCGGTACTGTTCAACAAATCCCCTTCGCGAAGCATGGGTTGATCCAGCGTTCCCAGACTGATACCGATATATTTATCGCCCAAAAGCCCAAGCGTACCAATATGGGCTTCGGAATTTTGCCGAATGCGTGGCTGCACCTCTTTATCGATCTCGATCAGCACCCTGATTTTCTGATCGCTGAGTTTTTCTGAGAAATCTACCTTCGATACCGTACCGACGCGCAATCCGGCCAATTGAACCGGTGCACCTGGTTGCAGACCATTCACGCGTGACATCATACAGTGAAGGTGATATCGCTCACTGAGCACGCCTCTGTTCTGACCGATATAAAGAATAGAAAAAATGAGTAACGCCAATCCAATAAATATCGTTAGACCGACTTTAATTTCATGACGTCTTTCTTGACGTTGTCTGGAATTCATTTTGGGCCTGCCAGGAATCTTTGTACAAATTCGTTTGAACTGTTTTTAACTTGATCGATGGTTCCGATTTCAATAATCTTACCATCATTGATGACCGCAATGCGATCGGCAACGCTAAAGCCGCTTTCAAGTTCATGGGTGACAACAATTGACGTCACACCGTACTCTTTTTGTGTTTTTCTGACTAACTCGTTAATGGTGGTAGCTGTTATCGGATCGAGCCCGGTCGTGGGTTCGTCATAGAGCAAAATATAAGGATTATAAGCAATCGCCCGGGCCAGGGCAACCCGTTTACGCATACCTCCGGATAATTCTGCCGGCATCAGACCGGCAGTACCGGCAAGATCGACGAATTCGAGATTTGTATTGATGATCTGTTCTATCTCGTCGTAACTTTTACCGGAATGTTCAAAAAGCGCAAAGCCGACATTATCACCAACGGTTAAAGAATCAAAAAGCGCTGAACCCTGAAAAAGCATGCCCATCTTTTTGCGAAGCGGAACAAGTTCGCGCTCACTCAATTCAGTGGTTTCCACACCATCGATAAACACCTGGCCGGAATCCGGGTGCAAGAGTCCGAGAATAATTTTGAGGGTCACGCTCTTGCCGCAGCCGCTGCGTCCCATAATAACCAGCGTTTCACCCCGAATAATATCGAGGTTGAAACCGGTTAATACCTGGTTATTTTCGAACTGTTTGTAGACATCGCAAAAGCGAATAATGTAATCTTGTTTTTCACTCATCATCAAATCATCTGCTCTATCGGTTGTCCCGCGGACAAGCCGTCACCAGTATCAAAAAAACAAATCTACGTTTCAGGGTATATAAAAAATTCAAAAATGCAAAACCGCCCGGAAAAGTACCGGTTATGCGATTGATATCAAAAATTTTGTAATAAAAAAGTCGGAAATAAATATCAATATCGATGATACAACGACCGAACGGGTAGTGGCTTCGCCGACGCCCTGAGTCCCACCTTTGGCCATAAATCCCATATAGCATCCAATGACGGCAATAATGACGGCAAAGACAAAGGGTTTAATAAGACCGGCGGTTATATCCTCAAAGGTCACCGACGTGACCACGGTATTCCAGTAAAATTCACTCGGAATATTTAAACTGGATACAGCGATGATCGATCCACCAAAGATACCGACAATATCTCCGATTACCGTTAAAACAGGAAGCATTATGGTAATGGCAATCAGGCGTGTAGAGGCCAGCTTTTTAATAGGGTTGGTTCCCAATGCCCGCATGGCATCGATCTGTTCGGTAACTGACATGGATCCCAATTCAGCAGCGATTCCCGATCCAACCCGTCCTGCAACCACCATAGCAATCAAAACAGGACCGAGCTCGCGAACGAGGGATATGCTGATAAGAGACCCGACATACATTTTGGCTCCATATACAGCCATCTCGTATCCCGATTGCAATGCAAGGACCATCCCGGTAAAGGCTGATATTAACAACACAATGGGCAACGAACGCACGCCAATCGAATGCATTTGAATGATGATGTCTCTGATATAATAGGGTCGTACGAAAAGATAAAAAATCGATTGACCAAATAGTTCAAAAACATCATGCAAAATTTTAAGGAAATTGACAAACCAGGAAATTTTAATCCGCAATAGTCTATCCATTAAGCGTTGTATTGTACAAATAAATAAATTTAATTAAATTATAGCAAAAATTCAATTCTTTTCTTTTTGTAGATACTCTGAAAAGAGTTTTCCCAGGGCAATAGAATATAATTTGCTCCGGGAAGAATCCGCACGAGAGGGTATCAGCACAGGAACTTTTGCTCCCACAATAACGTGGGCAAGTTTAAGCTCAGCGAAATAAGTGGTTGATTTTGCCAGCATATTGGCCGACTCGATATCAGGACAGACGAGGATATCCGCTCTGCCGGCAACCGGTGAATCGATGCCTTTCGTTTCCGCAGCCTGAAGCGACACAGCATTATCCAAAGCAAGAGGACCATCCACCAGGCAGCCCTTGATTTGTCTTCGTTGATTCATTTTCGCTATCATGGCGGCTTCCAGGGTAGAGGGAATATCCGGATTTACCACCTCAATAGCTGACAATAAAGCAACCCGCGGGCATGAATTTCCCAGCGCATGGCCCACCTGAACCGCATTTTTAAGAATTTCGATTTTTTGCCCCAGATCGGGTTTTAAATTCACACCTCCATCCGTTATCATCATTGTTCGCGAAGATGAGACCTCAAAGAGAAATACATCGCTGAGCAGTTGTCCTGAGCGCAACCCTTTCTCTTTATCCAAAACCCGCTTGAGCAATTGCGCGGTTTTAATTTGACCTTTCAAAAGAATATGTGCATTCCCCTTGTGGATCTGTTCAATAGCCAGATCCGCTGCTGTCTCGGGTGTATCTGCATTCAGAATTTGAACAGAATCGGATGCGCTTAAATCATTTGCTTGCAGGCTTTGATTGATCTGCTCTGCATCACCGCAGAGAATTGCAGTTGCAAGTCCAAGATTGATCGCCTCCGCCACTGCACCGATGGAAGCGCTGTCATTCGCAGCCGCAATGGAAACAGATATCGGTTTTGAATTTTTCGCCTGTTTGAGCAGCTGTTCAAAATTCTCAATCATTGTATTTGTCCTTTTATGGAATGATTATCTTGTCCGTTTGAATTTCATGCGCACGAGCATGATGATGGTAAACAGTAAAAATGATATTACATAACCAAAGAAGAGAATGAAAAAAGAATCAACCAGAGCGTTCTCCATATACTGAAGAGCGAGAAAAATCGAGAACCAGATAAAAAGCAGGCAAGAGGATGTAAAAATCAAAATATGAAACGTAAGCTCACCATTGAAAATGGTGTTTAAAATCGAGGCAAGACCGGCGGCTATCACAGCGATGACGTTATAACAAATAACAAAGAGCAAAAGAAGGAACAGAATGCCGAGCCGCAATAAAACAGATACAATTTTCTCTGCACCACTGCGCAGCATCTTAGGCGTCAAGTCACCAGGTTCGTCAACGCTTAACCCCTTGAAATGAATGGTTATGATGTTGTTTTCAGACAACTTGAAATAAAGCAGGTCAGGTGTTATCAAGAGCGAAAATCGATTTTCAGGACTTAATATCTCCCTAGAGGCGTTTTGCATGAATAAGACAACGGAACCATTTGGAAAATAAAATCGGCTGGGAAGGCTGCCTTCAAGGTCAACCCCGCCGTCTCTTATATATATATCCGGAATATCATCCGGTATGCTGTTAATATAATTTTCGGAAATTGTTTTAATTTTCTGCGCAAGCGGCGCGATAAGGAGAAAAACGATACTTAGAATAAAGATAAACTGGAGAGTCAAATTGATTATTGTACGATATTCACTTGATCCCATGACGTTTTGTTCCAACTTGAGGACTAGTATTCTTTTAGGTCTTCCCGGTTATCGAGAACCCGGCAGAGGCCATGCGCCATGGCTTCCATCTCAAGTTCTCCGGGCAAAATAAGAACCGGGGCGATAAACTTAACACGAGTGATGACCCATTCCATCAGGAATTGGCTGTTTGCCAGTCCACCGGTAAGAACGATGCCCCGAACATCACCGCAAAGTACAGTGGACATGCATCCGATCTCTTTGGCGATTTGGTATGCCATGGCGCTGGAGATAAGTTTTGCCAGAGATTCGCCTCGCTGCACCATTTCAAAGACCTTTTGTACATTATTTGTACCCAAATAAGCGGCAAGTCCCCCCTCTCCCATCACCAGGCGTTTGATTTTTTCTTGTGGATACTGACGAGAAAAAATTAAATCAATGAATTGCATAAGCGGAAGGCCGCCGGTTCGTTCCGGAGAAAACGGACCATCGCTGGAGGCATCATTGACATCTACAATTCTATCTTTTTGAATGGCGGCGATCGATATACCGCCACCCATATGCGAAACAATAAAATTATGAGCAACCGGATCAATGTTCCATTGCTCAGCAGCCCAATAGGTAGCAGCTCTCAGATTCAGCGCATGACTGAGCGATCGACGCTGTATAGCAGGGTGACCGGAAATGCGGGCTATATCTTCAAATTCATCGACAGAGACAGGGTCAACAACATAGGCGTCGCAACCATATTTATCCGCTATTTTTTGAGCCAGGGCACACCCCATATTGGATATATGGGTTCCCTGTACGCCCTGTCGGGTATCTGCCAGCATGGTCTCATTGACTTTATAGGTACCACGTCTGACCGGTTTAAACAAACCACCCCGCCCCACAACACCGGCTACAGAGGTCCCGGAAAAATTCTGCTGATTCAAAAAATTTTCAATCGCCCCTAGTCGAAAATCAAACTGATCCCAGAGCTTTTTAAACGATTTCAACCTCTCCACCTCATGGGTCAGCTTTTCCTGACGTTGCAACTGAGTCCCTTTAAAGATAGCCACCTTGGTGGATGTTGAGCCGGGATTAATGGTTATAATCACTGAAGAATCTATGGGCGTCGTCATATCCCCGTCCTGTAATAGGATACCACTTTGATAATAATATATAAAATTCAAACTTATAATACAAGAATTCCTCATACAAGCTATTTTTATAACGGGAATAAAAAAGGCAGCACAGGCGCGGTGGAGTATACAAAAATGGCCGGCAAGTATTCTTGCCGGCCATTTTCTTAAACTTATGCAACTTTGTGTTTATAGATCTCTTTACCTTTATAGTGGGTATGCAGGAGTTCGTGTGCTTTGTGACTATTGGGCTCACCGAGGAATTCCTTATAAAGCTGCAGAACCGCCGGATTTTCATGTGACTTGCGCATGGACAGCCCTTTATCGGCTTTATATATGGCCTCAGCCCGTTTTTTGCGAATTTCTTCCGAAGTCGGTATTGGCTGACCGCCACCTCCGAGACATCCTCCCGGACAAGCCATGATCTCAATAAAATGGTAATCTGCTTCACCTTTTACGATTTTATCCATGAGCTCTCTTGCATTGGCAAGACCGTGTGCAACGGCCGCTTTGACTTTGGTACCGTTGAGATCAATTTCGGCTTCACGGATACCCTGTATTCCGCGTACCACTTTGATATCAACATTTTCCAGTTTCTTTTCAGTAACCACCTCATATACAGTACGGAGTGCTGCTTCCATGACACCGCCTGTGGCGCCAAAAATAACACCGGCACCGGTGGAAATACCAAGTGGTTCATCGTATTCGTCATCATCAAGCTGAGGCAGTTCGATACCAACCTGTTTCATCATCACCGCGGCTTCACGGGTGGTCAGAACGGCATCGACATCCTGATATCCGCTTGAGCTCATTTCGGATCGGCCGGCTTCTTGTTTTTTTGCGGTACAGGGCATAATGGAAACCACATAAATATCTTCCGGATTAATTCCTTCTTTTTCCGCGTAATAGGTTTTTGCCAGAGCACCGAACATCTGTTGCGGAGACTTGCAGCTGCTGACGTGAGGTAATAACGACGGATAAAAGTGCTCGATAAAATTGACCCAGCCTGGACTACAGGAGGTTAATAGCGGTAACGTACCGCCTTCCTTGATTCGCCCGAGCAATTCATGTCCTTCTTCCATAATCGTCAAATCAGCAGTGAAATCAGTGTCAAAAACCTTGTCGAATCCGATTCTTCGCAGAGCGGCTACCATTTGATTGGTGACCAATCCACCGGGGGGCATTCCGAACTCTTCTCCGATCGCCACACGAACAGCCGGTGCGGTCTGTACGATAACATGTTTTTTGGGGTCATCAAGAGCTACCCAAACCTGATTGATATGACTATTCTCGTACAATGCTCCAACCGGGCAGCGATCGATACACTGGCCGCAGGCAACACAGGCAATATCATTCAACCCTTCATTGAATGGCGTATCGACCCAGACATCATAACCGCGTCCTTCCATACCGATGGCACTCACACTTTGCACCAACTCACAAGTTTGAACACAACGGCGACAAAGGATGCATTTTGAAGGATCGCGGACGACAGCAGCGCTGGAATAGTCCTTATCACCTTTGCGTTCGTTGTATTTAAAACTGATTTCCCTTATACCAAACTGATTTGCAATCTCCTGAAGTTCACATGAGCCGTTACGAACACATTCGGTACAGAGCATGGGATGTCGCGACAGCAACAACTCTAGGGCCATTTTTCTGGCATCACGCACATGAGGTGTACGTGTCGACACTTCCATTCCATCCTGACATTTCCAGGAGCAGGCGGTGCGCAAGAGTCTGTCGCCTTTAATGTCAACCACGCACAGTCGACAGGCAGACACCGGTGGCAGATCCGGGTGATAACAGAGGCGTGGAATTTTAATATTCACTTTTTCAGCAGCCTCGAGTACTGTCGTACCCTGAGGTACTGAAACTGGAATTCCGTCTATGGTTAGATTTATATTGGCCAATTTATATTCCTCCAGATAATAGTATTCAATTCCAATTATACTACCGCAGATACTGATTTTTGTTCCGTATTTACCATCTTCTCAAACTCTTGCCGAAAATACTTGAGACATCCAAGGATAGGTACGGGAGCAGCCTGACCCAAACCACAGAACGCTCCGGTCATCATGGTTTTGGCCAACCGCTCAATAAGATCGACATCTTTAAGAACGCCCTGTCCTGAGACGAGTTTATCAAGTAATTCATACAACCGGCCGGTACCTTCGCGGCAAAGGGTACATTTTCCACATGATTCGTGGTTGAAAAATTCGACAAAATTTTTCACGACCTCTACAACATTATGCGTATCATCAACGACCAGGAGTGCTCCGGAACCAAGCCCGGCGCCGATTTTTCGCAGATTATCGGTATCCAGAGGCAAATCGAGTTGTTCTGCAGTCAAAATACCGCCTGTGGTACCACCCAGCTGTGCAAGAAGGAAACCGTTTCCCTGCGGAATTCCCTCTCCGATATCATAGATAATTTCCCGCAAGGTGATGCCCATGGGTACTTCGATCAAACCGGGATTATTGATATTGCCGACCAGGGTAAAGACCTTGGTACCCGGACTCGCTTCAGTACCCAGTTTCTGCAACCATTCAGGGCCGTTTAGAATAATTTGCGGAATATTGGCCAGGGTTTCGACATTATTAACAATAGTCGGTTTACCCCAAAGTCCTTCTGAAGGTGGAAAAGGAGGTTTATCTCTGGGTTCACCGCGTTTGCCTTCGATGGATTCGATCAGCGCGGTCTCTTCACCGCAAATATAGGCACCTGCTCCTTCTCTGACCTCAATATCAAAACTAAAATCAGTGTCAAAGATTTTTTCGCCCAGCAATCCGTTTTCTCTGGCTTGCTCGATGGAACGATTGATTCTTGCGATCGACATGTGATATTCGCCGCGAATATAAATAAAACCCTTACTGGCGCCAACAGCATAGCCGGCGAGTGCCATACCTTCTATAATGGCATGCGGGTCACCTTCCAGAATAAGGCGATCTTTAAAGGTCCCGGGCTCACCTTCATCTGCATTACAGATAATATATTTTTGCTCGGCTTTTTCTCTGGCGGCAAATCCCCATTTAACACCGGTGGGGAAAAAAGCGCCGCCGCGTCCCTGAAGGTCTGAAGCTTTGACCTGTTCGAGAATGTCATTTGGTTTCTTCTCCGTCAATGCAACACCAAGAGCTTCGTAACCATTATGGGCAATATATTCCTCGATACTTTCCGGATCAATTATTCCGGCGTTTCTCAAAACAACTCGCAATTGTTTACCGAATCTCGGCGCTTTTTCCTGAACCTTAACCTCTGTACCGGGTGCCTTGGAATATTTTAATTTTTCAACAATGCGTCCCTTAACAATGTGCTCGGATACGATTTCGGCAACATTTTCAACCGTTACACCAGTATAATAGATATTATCCGGAAAGACAACGAGCACCACGCCTTTTTTGTAAATTCCCAGACTGCCGGTTTCCACAACCTTTACTTCATCGGACAAGCCGGCAAGGGATAAATCTTTCAAGAGTGCATCTTTAACCGCCCGGGCGCCCTGTGCCAGTGTATGGGAATCCATAGCGATGAGAATGTGAATTCTATGCATTCGAAGATCCTTTCATTTTATAATCCTTTAATATTGCCACTGCTTTTTCCGGTGTTAAATTACCATAAACTTCATCATCGACCATCATTACCGGCGCGACTGCGCACAATCCCAAACAACTGGTAAACTCGAGTGTAAACAGAGCGTCTTCCGTGGTTTCACCGGTATCGATACCGAGATATTCTTTGATCTTTTCCAATACTTCCTTTGAACCATTGACAAAACAGGGAGCGTTGTTACAGCAACGTACGATATGCTTCCCCTTTGGCTTTGTCGTGAACAAGGAATAAAAGGTCGCCACGCCATAAATTTCAGAAAGCGGAATATCAGTAACCTGGGCCACCTGTGTCAGAATTGGCTGAGAAAGATATCCGAATTCTTTCTGGACATCCTTTAAAATGTAGATCAGCGGAGTATTCATCTCCGCGTATTTTTTTGCAATATCATCGACTTTCTTCAAGTCCTGCATGTTTCTTCTCCTTTATCTATTTACCGTTTTATTAATCCTGAGTGAACACATAATCACCGAGTACATTGTTATTCAGGATGTGTTCCTGTACAATTTTTCGGGCAATTTCAGGAGTTATTTTACCGTAGGTAATCACCGATTTATCCGGCTGGGTAACTTTGACAAGAGGTTCCTGGTCGCAATATCCGAGACATCCGGTTTGGGTAATAACAACATCCTGAATATCGCGTTTACCGATTTCGTCGATGATAGCGGACATGACTGCTCTCGAACCGGCTGCTATACCACAGGTTCCCATACCCACGCATATGCGGTATTTTGCAGATTGTTCGCGCGCCGCCATCTCTTTTTGAGCTTGTTCTCTGATTTTCCGCAGATCAGCTAGTGTTTTCAATTTCAATCTCCCTTCTCTTGGTTGAAACGCAAGTCATTCAAAACTATATATCGATTTTTTATACTCATTTTATGATTTTTTCAGCTGTCATTTGTTATGCCTGCACAATGACAACTTATGCATTAAAGGCTGATTCTCTGCTAAATGTTGCGGGCAATTTCACTCTTCTGCCGGTCTGATTTTTCAGCGCCAGTTTTATTTCCCTGAATTCAGGGCTCTCCAGTTTGAAAGAAACCGTTTTCTTTCCGACATCCTTTATGTCATGCGCGTCCGAGGCTGTGATCAACTGAATTTTTTCATCCGGCCTGAATCTGGTCTCCAATTCAGAAAGATGCTCCGGATTTGAGATTTCCGCTGCATCGAACGATAATTCAGATGGAAAATGTGCGTACAAATTAAATATACTGTATGCGTGTCTGTCTATATGGGCCGGATATACAATGCCCTTGCGGTGCCGCACCTCTTTAACGATCCGCTCAATCGACGCACGAAGGGTAAAGAAAAAGAGTTTTCTTGATTTTTCGATAATCCTCTCTTCCTCATCCACCTTGAGCTGTGCACCGTAGAGCTCTTCATCGTAATATCCCTGCTGTAAGACGCTGTAAACAAAATCCTGAAAAGAGTCCAACGATTCCAGATCCGGAAACAGCGTAACAAAATGAACGCCTTCCTGCGTCGATACCTCCATGCCGGGTATCACCGTCACGTTTTTGCCGGCCGCGACCTTAATAACCGTTTCAACATTTTCTGCGCTATTGTGATCCGTAATGGCAATAATATCAATCCCTCTTTTCAGGGCGGCCTCAACGATATCTTTTGGCCCCATGGTCAATTCTGCACAGGCTGAAAGTACGGTGTGTATATGTAAATCTGCTTTAAACCAACGCAGCATTTAGACTTTTCCTTTAATACCCAGTTTATACAACTCGCCTGAAATTTCAAATGCAGTCAAGTCTGTTGATAACAGGGTGATGTTCTTTTCAATCGCTTTGTGCAGGACGTCATCTTCGGGAATAATTCCGGATGTGAGAATGATACAGGATAGTTCCTTAAAAAATGCAATCGCCAGAACATTTTCATGATTTTGATTTGTAATCCATAAATAATTTTTCTTTGCTTTACTCATGACGTCACTCAAGACATCTGAACAGTAAGCGGCTGAAATTTCACAGTCCAGGTTTGCACCACTCAATAATTTGAGGTCCAACTTTTGACGAATCGTCTTTACCTGCATTGAATTTCCCGTTTCTTCTAAACCTGTTCCTTTAATAGAGCGTCAACAATAGGAGAATGACTTTGCGTCTCATTACCTTCTATCATGACGGTATCACCGGCACTAACCAATTCTTTTAGAATTTCAATGGCGCGGTCAACGGTCGGTACCGCTTTGACCAACCTCTTCTTAATCCGGTATGCATTAAGGGCGTTCATCATGATTTCAGCATTTTTCCCGACGAACAAGAAAACATCGATGGGCATGGCTGCAAGATAGTGACCGGCGGCTTTATGCAGGTCCAGAGTTTTATAGCCGAGGCCGGCCATATCTCCCAATATCATGACGAGCCGGTTCGAAAAGGGTTTAAAATCCGCCAGACATTTCGAAGATTTTAACAGAGATTGTGGTGTCGAATCGTGCGTATCATCAATAAGCGTAAAGTCGTTTCGCTGGTATAGTCGTCCTCTGCCTTCCGGTAAAATAAAATCATGTTCCAGGGTATTTGTGATGTGTTGATCCGGAATATTGAAAACATCCGCTGCAGCAACGGCAGCCAGGGAATTGTAAACATCACCCATGCTGTAGATCGGCATGCGCAATCGAAATCGTGAACCGATTTTTCGTCTTATTGTCAGGCTCATCCCGCCCGGGCCATGATGTTCAATATCGGAGGCATAATAATCGGCATATTCATTAAGAGCAAATGTTTTGACCTTTACACTTGCTTTTTTTGCCATGTTGCGGGTATAGTCGTTATCAAAATTGACGATCGCAGTGCCATCGCTTTGAATACCAAATATTAATTGCATTTTTTCTTTTGCAATCGCTGCGATGCTACCATGATAAGCCAGGTGCGCCTCCCCGACATTGGTAACGATACCAATATAGGGGTTTAACAATTTGGTTGTGCGGCTTATCTCTTTATGTTGCCCGATCCCAACTTTCGTGACCGCCCAATCCACATCATGTGGAATATTGAGTAATTCTTCCGCAATTCGTCGATATGAACCGGAATGATCACTGAATTCATAAACATTGCCAAACGTCCCGAGTATGGTACATAGCATACCTTTGGTCGTCGTTTTGCCGTTACTTCCGGTAATACCGATAAATGGAAAGGTCAAACGGTTGCGATACGAAATAGCTTTGTCAAGAGATTGTATATTCCCGGATTGGATCATTTTACTCTATACAGATAGATAAAAAGACTAAAGACCGGTATGTTACTCATTTTTCTGAAATATTCCAAGAACAATCTGGATAACCACCTCTGCATAATTATGGATCATTGGGTGCGTTGAAATTTTGAAAGAACAAAGCCGTTTTTATATAAACGGGGCTGTTGCCAAAACAACAAAAAAACAGGGATTGTTTGCCGGGATTAAAAAGTCTAAAAATATCCGGCATTGTTATAGCTGCAACGACGCTTTGCCTGCGGCTGCATTGAGAGCCAGAAACAAATCATCGAGTCCGAAGGATCGAATATGATAATAAAATATTTTTTCGCGCCGGATTTTACTTTCAAAATCCTTGCTATTGCTTTCCGTGGTAATGATAATTTTTGCATTTTCATTATAATCCGAAAAAAGCCTGATAAGCGTATCTATTTCAATGCCTTTGACCTCGCTGTCGATGACGATGATGTCATACTGACAATCGCGCACTTTTCTGATTGCCTGGGTAGAATCCGAACAGATATTATAATCCACCTGTTTTTCCTTGAGAAAAAGGGACAAAGGCTGCAAATGCGCATAATGTTGCTGACAAACCAGTAAACAATTCATTTTGAATATACCTCGTTATTCTCTTCTTTGTCAAACAAAAACCTTGCCAAAACTAAATCATCAGCAATATGTTTGAATAAGTTATTATTTTTTAGTCTGTTATAAAAAGAGGGCCGGTTTTGTAAAAGCAGAAAGGAAAACAAAAAGTGGGGAAAATTTCCACATAATTATGTCAAAACCTGATAATATCAAAATAAGTGTAGAGATATTCCACACATTATTTTTTCAGGCCGTATTTTTTAATTTTATCATAGAGTGTTTTGCGATCTATGCCCAAAATTCTCGCACTTTGACTGATATTCCAGTTTGTATTGTGTAAAATATTATGAATATGTTTTTTTTCAGCTTCGGAAAGGGAAATCATATTTTCCGGTTCGCGTTCTTGTTTTGCATGTGACTGAATATGTTGCGGCAAGCTGGTCAGGGTAAGAAGTGTTGTATCTTCGATGATCAGGGCACGTTCGATAACATTTTGCAGTTCCCTCACATTACCCGGCCACTCATATGCTAGCATGGCATCCATTGCACTCTTCTGAACTTTGCGTATCGGTTTATTTTTACGCCGCAGATTGTATTGTTGCAGAAAAGTGTCGAGCAGAAGGGGAATATCCTCTTTTCGCTTTCGCAGTGGCGGAAGTTGAACCGGGATAACGCTGAGTCGATAATACAAATCATCGCGAAATTTGCTGTCGCGAATGGCTTTCTCGAGATCCAAATTGGTTGCAGCGACAATTCGGACATCGATTTTGATGGTTTCGCTGCCACCAACGCGGCGGATCTCTCTCTCCTGGATCGCCCGTAAAACCTTACCCTGCGTGGACATTGAGATATTGCCTATTTCATCGAAAAAAAAAGTACCGCCGTGGGCAATTTCAAGAGCACCGTGCTTGGTTGCGGTGGCCCCGGTGAATGAACCTTTTATATGCCCAAACAATTCACTCTCAAAAAGCGTTTCTACCAGAGCGCCGCAATCCATAGCAAAAAAGGTTTCCCGAGCCCGCGGACTGAGGGCATGAATGGCTTTGGCAATAATTTCCTTGCCCGTTCCGCTTTCCCCCGAAATCAGGACAGTACTTTCGGTGGGAGCCACTTTCTCAATGATTCTGAAAACATCCTGCATATTTTGGCTTTTGCCGATAACCCTTACGGTTTCACCTTCGAATTCAAAACAAAGTTCACTAGAGCTGCTCTTCCCTATATTTTTTCGTTTTTCGACCAGTCGATGAATCGGGGCCAGTAGTGTTTCCGAATGAAAGGGTTTTTGTAAATAATCAAAGGCTCCCAGCCGGGTGGCTTCAATCGCCATTTCAATCGTGGCCTTGCCGGTAATCATGATAAAATCTGTAAGCGGACTGTTTTTTGCAAAACGGCGCATAAATTCAAGACCATTCATACCCGGCATATCATAATCGACTATGGCGATATCGAATTGATGATCCCGTGCCAATAAAAGCCCTTCATCGGGATTTCTGCCGCTTGACACCTGAAAGCCACTATCGACGAGAATAGACTCACACGCATGGCGAAGGACATCATCGTCATCCAAAAGTAAAATTTTTATTGCATTTTTTTTTGTCCCAACCATTTCTATCCGTTTAAGCGTTTTTAGGACCTGTTTATATAATGTAAACAATTTTCGGAATGTATCTGCAGAAAACCGCAATGCCTGTGTAAATTACAGATAATATAGTTAATATTCAATGTGTTTTGGCGAGTAAAAAAATCAAGGGAGGCATATAAGGCGCATGCAAAAAAATAAAGCCTGCGGGTCGGTCAGATTCAGCTGCTTTTGGCTTTCCAGTGACCCTGGAAGACAACAGAGTCTATAGCCGCAATAATAATAATAACTATAATACCGGCTATTAAAAGAGATATATCAAGGTTAACCTCCTGTAAATAATTCTTCAACGCATCCCACATAACCAAATCGGAAACACTTTTTGTTAATGAAAAGGAATTTAGCAGCTTTTCGAGATTGACATAATATAGGGTAATCCCCATGGACGCGAGAGCGGTAAATATATAAAGGCTGATTCTTGACAAATCATTTATCCGTTTCTTCATGCGGGCGTGCTTTTGAATCGTCTGCATAACCCTTTGAATCCATTCAGGCGGAGCGGAATCTATCATCGCCTCCTCGATTGCGTCATAAAGGGTTTTCATCATCAATACTTTATCTCGACAGTCCCGACAGGATTTGATATGTTCTTCAACTCGTTCTTGTTCATGCTGTGAAAGCTGCCGGTCAAAATATTCCTGCAGAATATTATCATTGATGTGATACATCCAGATCCTCCTGTCGATATTGTGCAGTTATTTGTGCCTTTAGCATCTGGCGTGCCCGAAAGAGGTAGTTTTTGACCGTTCCCGAAGGCAGGTTTGTAATTTTGGAGATTTCGCTGTATTTCATGCTGTGCAAATGATACAATGTAATTAATAGCTTATATTGCGGTGGCAGTTTTGCAATTTCTTTTTTCAACAACTCGCTTTGAAATTCCTGATCAACAACAGAGCCCGTATCCGTTTCAGAGAAGATATCATCCGCTTCTCCCTCATACGCACTTGTGGTATCCGCTAAAAGAGGTACTTTATGCTTGCGAAGATAATTAATACAGGTATTATAAGCGATTCTTCCGATCCAGGTAGAAAACTTGGATTCAAAACGGAATTTGGCCAAATTTTTATAGGCTTTAAAAAAAATATCCTGAAAAACATCTTCACGATCCTGGGGATGATCTATCATTCTGCAGACAATATGGTATATCAATTTTTGATATGCATCAACGATATATCCAAAATCGTCTGTACGCCCATCCCTGACATTGCGGATTACTGTATTGATTTCAATGCTCATTCTATTTAGTTAGACACATCAAGTCGCAAAAAGTTATACAATTTTTATCCAAGAATGCAACATTATTTGAATTCATCTGTCTTAATATAACAGAAGGACAATTTTCTCAAATAATGAAAGGAGTTTGAAATGAATTTCGATTTTATTATTCCGGTATCGTTTTTCTATCTTGTCGGTTATGTTATCAAGTTGGTTTCGGACAATCGCCTGAAAAAAAGAATACTCGAAAAAGAAGCGGTAGATGAAAATCTGCCGTATCTGTTCAACAAACCCCTGCAACCGAAATTTACCAGTTTAAAATGGGGAATGGTGATTACAGCCATCGGACTTGCAGGGATCATTGGATTTTTGTTACCAAAAACACTGGTCGGCAGCTACAGGGATGAAATTGTGTTTTCATTTATGTTCCTTTTTGCCGGTATTGCTCTGATTGTACACTATATAATAATGTTAACCGAAAAAAATGAAACCTAAAATTCAAATCATGAGGATTTGACCATGGATTTTGTCACTCCGGTGGCCTTTTTCTTTCTCATAGGTTATGCCACCACTGAAATCACAAACCATCGTACCCGGATCAAGATACTTGAAAAAAATGCCGCTGCTCTGAATGAACATTATCAGCATACAAGGTATGGGTCATTAAAATGGGGCATGATACTGATCGCAATAGGCATTTCCCTCATTATCGGAAAATCATTGAACGATCTGTTAACGATTTCTTTGATGTTCATTCTCGCCGGCTTGTCATTACTCTTGTATCATCTGGTTATCGGTAGATTAACCGGGAAAAGATAAAAATATCCTTGAACAGTTCGACCTGTCTGCCGGCCAACACCACAATATCCGAACAAGAATAGCGATGCCGGCGGCTGAATTATTGCCCGGTCGAGCCAAACCCTCCACTCCCTCGTCTACTTTGAGAAAGCGCTTGTACGAATTTGATCTCTACGTTTGTTTGGAGAACAGGGACCAGTTGAGCAATTCGTTCGCCCCGGGCAACAGGAATGGCGTGTCCAAAGGCAATGGCAGAGATAAATACTTCTCCCCGATATTCAAAATCCACCAAACCGGGAACGTTGCGTATTCCCATTAGATATTTGCTGGAAAAACCACTCCTCGGTACCAGCCAAAAG
>WJMF01000091.1 GCA_014728085.1 Candidatus Zhuqueibacterota bacterium | reverse complement strand
TCGTGAAAAGCGGTGGTTATGCTGCCGGAACCATAGCAAAAAAACTAAAGCGCAAGGGTGGTAACCTGTTGCTACCGCCGCAGGGATTTTACGTCAATGGTGAAAAAGGGCCCCTGAAAGAGGGAGAAACGGAACGCGCCGCGGAGTGGGCCCGAAAACTGGTTGAAATGCATAGAACCGCATCAACCTCATAGCCTCGAAGATGCGATTTTTCATCGATAGTGAAAATGGCAAAAAGCGGAATCTTACTGTCTCACTGCGTCTCTGCTCACAGCATCATGCCCTGGAAAAGCACGATGGCCATGCTCGATGAATGGAAAAACCTGCGATGAAAACCTGATCCATGCACAGGGATGGCAGTGGCTGTATATAATACTTGAACTTTATACGGCTTATTTTTATATTTACATTATATCGGGAATGGATGGCGACCTGGTGGCGCCCGCGGACTTCAAATCCGTTGTCTCGTCGTATCAGCGGCGAGAGGTGGGTTCGATTCCCACACTTTCCCGCTTATATATTTTTGACCAGATGCTCAATCAGTATTTTTATCCCCATGGCGATTAATACCACCCCGCCAAAAATTTCCGCCTTTCTACCCAGATAAACGCCCAACCTGCGGCCGGCACGCAGGCCGATTATGGACAAAACAAACGTAACCAGACCGATAATCAAAACCGCGTTCAGGATGTCCACTTTTAACAGCGCAAAACCGACACCCACAACCAGGGCATCAATGCTGGTGGCAACAGCGAGTAAGAATAACACTTTAATATCAGCCGGATTAAAACATCGTTCCGCGGGTTCGTGAATCGCCTGATAGATCATATGGAGACCGATCAGACCAAGCAAGGTAAATGCGATCCAGTGATCGAGAAATTCAATCCAGGTCCTTACCGTCATCCCCACCCCCCAGCCGATGAGAGGCATAAACCCCTGAAAAAAACCGAAAAACAGAGCCGGTACTAAAATCAATCTCAAGCGCGACTGCCGTACCGACATGCCGCAGCTTATTGAAACCGCAAAAGCATCCAGGGCCAGCCCAACAGCGATAATCAATGTCGTTGGAAAATCCAAAATGTCTCCCGCTTTTCACTCTTACAAATTTAAAAAAATAATCGACGAAGACAAGAGCATATCTCGACATCAAGGTCGAATAATCGACGGAACCGTCGAGCCGTAAAAATATTCTGGTATTCAGGATCTCATAAATTACTTTTTTAATGTTTTGTTTCTTATGCACTTGTATACACATGCCCCCATAGAGAAAAGTTTGGCACAGCCATTGCTTTAGCATAGAGTGAAAACAGCAAAAAAAAAACAACGCTTAAAACAACCCTGGAGGTTACAAATGAAACGAATGATGACTTTGCTGACAGCCGGTCTGGCTCTGGCCGTTTTTGCTCTTTTTGCTGCGCCGGTTATGGCTCAGACACAAGAACATGGGGTCAACTTTGTCGATGAAAACGGTGACGGTTATAACGATAACGCCCCGGATCATGACGGCGATGGTATCCCCAACGGTCAGGATCCCGATTACGTTCGGCCGGGTAATGCCGATGGCAACTCGCGTGGTCTCGGTTTTGTCGATGAAGATGGCGACGGCGTCAATGATAACGCTCCCGATGCCGATGGAGACGGTATTCCAAACGGACAGGATCCCGATTACACCAAACCGGAAGATGGCAGCGGCAATGCGGTTCGTCGTGGATTTGGTCACGGTGCAGGGATGCCCGGTTTTATCGATGAAAATGGCGATGGTATCAATGACAATGCCCCGGACGCTGACGGCGACGGAATCCCCAATGGTCAGGATGAAGATTGGGTTAAACCCGAGGATGGCAGCGGAAGTGGCTTTCGCCGCGGTTTTGGTCGCGGCCACGGGATGCCGGGATTTATCGATGAAGATGGCGACGGTATCAACGACAATGCCCCCGATGCAGACGGCGACGGTATCCCCAATGGTCAGGACGAAGATTGGGTTAAACCCAAAGATGGCAGCGGACCGGCACTGGGACGCGGCGCTCACAAATGGGGAAATGGCTTCAAGCAGGATGAAACCAATCCCGCATCCGGTGAACCGGCCGGCCGCGGACAAGGTCAGCGAGGCAATGCCGGCCCCAAAGGCGACGGCTCTTGCAATTCCCCGGAATAAAATTAATGCTGCAAAGCTGCACCCATTTAGCCCTTTTCATGGCGGGAAGGGCTTTTTTTATATAGCCTCATCCTGAACCTAACATAAATACCTCTTTTCTTCCCCACAGGTAAATGCCATATTTACAGATAATGTCTTACTTGTAATTCTGCAAAACTTTTGAAAATATAGGACACCCCCCGATCCCCGGTTGGGACAAGCTTATGATCGCAACAGCCCTCTCTAAAGAATTAAAACCATGCTCAAACGCAAACGCGAGCTCCCCGGAACACTTTTTTTTATGATATGACAAATGTGCAGAGCCTGTAATTTTGACAGACAGCAAAGATTTTGATTGAATATTAATATTGTTTTTATTATATTTAAGGATATAAACAGGTTTAGCATGATTTTTGCATCAAAACATAACGGTATAAATATAAAACAATCAAGTTATTATAAAAAAGGAGAGATGTTTATATGAGTGATAAGGAAAACCCCAAAACCGAAAACAAGCAGACACAGAGCAAATCCAAAAGCGAAAAATTCGAATTTCAGGCGGAAATCCGGCAGCTTTTGGACATTTTAACGCACTCGCTATATACCCATCACGATATTTTTATTCGAGAGTTGATCAGCAATGCAGCCGATGCTCTTGACAAGGCTCGTTTCAAGAGTATGAAGGATGAAGATATCCAGGATAAAGAGCTCAATTACACCATCAATATCGAAACCGATGACAAAAATAAAATCCTGACCATCTCTGATACCGGTATCGGCATGACCAAACAAGAATTGATCGACAACATCGGTACGATCGCCCGTTCCGGCACCTCGGACTTTATTAAAACGCTGGCAAAGGATAAAAAGGACAATGTCAATCTGATCGGCAAATTCGGTGTTGGTTTTTATTCGGTCTTTATGGCCGGAGAACGGGTTGAGCTGACGACCAAATCCGCCATTCCGGGAGAACCCGCCTATCTCTGGACAAGTGACGGCAGCGGCAGTTTCGAGATCATTCCCGGGCCAAAGAATGCAAAACGAGGCACCTCGGTCAAGGTATTTCTGCGCAAGGATGATGAAGAATTTGCCGAGGAAAACAATGTCAAGAGTACCATTCAAAAGTATTCCAATTTTGTACCCTATCCGATACACCTGAACAGAGAACAGGTAAACAAACTCTCGGCGATCTGGCGAGAGCCCAGATCCGCTGTTAAGGAAGAACAGTACAAGGAATTCTTTAAATTTATCGCCAATGAAACCGAAGAGCCCCTGACCCACATGCATTTGTCTGCGGATGTTCCGATACAGTTTCATTCGCTGTTATATGTACCCAAGAGCAATCGCGAGCTCATGGGATTTGGAAAGGATGATTTCGGCATCAGCTTGTTTGTTCGCCGTGTTCTCGTAGAGGGACATGCAACGGATGTGCTGCCGGGATATTTGCGCTTTGTTCGCGGCGTTATCGACAGCGATGACCTGCCCCTGAACATCTCCCGGGAGGCGTTGCAGCACAATCCTTATCTGAGCAAAATAGAAAAAGTTATTGTCGGAAAGTTTTTAGGCCATCTGAAAACGCTTTTGGACAAAGATTTTGAGACCTATAAAAAAATCTGGGAACAGCATGGACGCATTCTTAAAGAGGGGTATACCGATTATGCACACAAGGATAAACTTGCTGATGTATTGCTGTTCAACTCTTCGAAGAGCAAAGATAAGGACGAGCTGATTTCCCTGAGCACCTATGTCGATAGAATGCACGAAAAACAGGAGGGAATTTATTTTCTATCCGGTCCTTCCAGAGAAGCCCTGGAAACAAATCCGAATCTCGAAATGTTCCGGGTACGGGATATAGAGGTTCTCTACTGTTATGATCCTATTGATGAATTCGTTTTGCCGGGATTGATAGAGTACAAGGACAAAAAACTCATTTCAGCAGACCAGGCAGATGTGAGCAAACTAAAAGAAATTCCGGTCAAAGGGGACGAAAAAAAGGAAGATAAACCTCAGGTGGACAAACAGGATGCCGACAAACTGGCACGGCGTATCAAGGATATCCTGGGCGACAAAGTCGAAGATGTCCGCTTGTCCGAGCGGTTGGTGGATAGTCCGGCAATCCTGGTGGGTGCCCAGCCCGGCATCTCTTCGCAAATGGAAAAAATCATGCAAATGATGGATAAAGATGCCAAACCACCGAAACGGGTGATGGAAATAAATAAAGAACACCCCCTGATTGCGGACATGTTGCAGCTTTATCAAAAAGATACCCAAAGTCCGGTGTTGGAGAGAATCACCAATCGCCTCTACGATTCTTTATTGCTGCTGGACGGATTTCTTACCGACCCGCATGAAATGGCACTCGGACAGCAAACGCTGCTAACGGAATACACAAAAATGATTTTACAGGAAAAAGATAAAACACCGGAATAACTCCGGGCTTGAGAACAAAACGCCCCGCAGTGCGGGGCGTTTTGTCAGGATACCGGAGGGAAAACGAGCGGCGATTCATTTGGATGGATGAAAAAATAAATCGCAAAAACAAAATCGGCATCAAATTCCAAAAATATATTTTATACTACTTTAGAATTGATTTTTGCCAATCCTGATTCACCGTTTCCCCTCGCTTGTTGGAGTGGATCTGTACGTATTCACCAAATTCATAAAAATCCACAAAGATAAACTCTACGCCGCCCTCCAGATTATCATAACGCCATATCTCATGGGCATAAGATCGCGGGTTGTTGGGATTCCTCTCTATATCGGCCGGGCGGCCGAACAGAATATAAACTCTGCCCCGGTCTGTTTTCCATCCGGACCGATTATAGCTTTGATAATGCGCATCGGCAAATTCAATCCGGCGTTTGTATTCTTTTCTATACTCATTAACCAGAGTTGGTGGCGACGGATCCCGTTTTTGCCAAAACTCGTATAAAAATCTTGCTTTTGCCGCTTCGCTTGTCAGATTTGCATAAACATCCCTTTCTTCGTCCGTAATGATGTAAAAAAGCGATTCGTATTCCTGATTCAGCTCCAATTCATGCATACCGGCAAAAACGCTGTTTTTGAATATCCCCGGGGTGCCATGTTCCGGTTTGTGCTCAACCGCAGTGGTATAGACATAAAATTTCTTCTGCAGTGTCTCTACTATGGTTTCATTGTCCAGAATATCAAATTTAATAAAATAAGTCCCTGAAGAAAGAGAAGAAATATCGACCGTACCGATTTCAACACTCGAAGAAACCGCCTCTTTGCTCCGGGCAGGCGATTTTAATGCCTCTACGGGATTTCCGTTCTGATCAAGAATTGTATATCGCAGTCTGTATACCGGACCGCTCAAAGCCGGAGTCAAATTATAAACCTCGAAATAATAAAACAAAATCTCAAAGCCCTCGCCATAAAACCCAGCGGGATTTGGAATGATTTCAAAACCATTTTTGTAAAAGCGACTTTTTTTCGCTTGTTCACATTTTTTGATCGAGTGGGCCAGAACGATTTGGCTGGATTCTATCCCATTTCCGATCGCTGCCACATTGAAATGTTTTTCAGCTTTAAATGTATTTCCGGAATCCCCCTCGCGGATGCTCAGGTCCAGACGATATTGTCCGGGATTGAGACGGTAGCGCACCAGATCAACCATGCTTTCGTTTATCTCCGTCCCACCGGTATCGGAAACCGTCTTTATCATCTTCCACTCATCTTTGATATAGAGAAGATCATCCTGATAGAGCTGTAAAAGAACATAGAGCTCCGTCTGATAGAGAGAATCTTGCCGGCTAAACGTTAAAACCGACACCGGAAGTGAATAGAATATTTCCGTAAAGGATTTATCCCCTTGATAACGGAACGTCGCATCATCGATAAATAACGTTGCGGATGCCGGAGCGGTGTGAGGAAAGAGAGAGATAGCGAAAGAAATGAAAAACAGATATTTGAATTTTTTTAACATTTTACCCTTTTTGATTAAAACAGCGCGTCCAGCATTGACATAACCTTGAAAGCAGCATAACTGAACGCGCTTGTCGCCGGATGTTTAGAAGGCAATGCGAAAACTAAACCATTGATTATTGTCAAAAAGCTCAGCCAAACGATAGGCATAATCCAGATTGAGATTCATATTGCCGAGTTTCAGGTTGAATCCGCCGCCAAAGGAAGGACCCCATAAATAGGAATTGGAATCAGCCGTCCTGAATTTATCGTCATCAGCATCATACCCAATCACATAGGCACCCCGCAAAAAAAACATATCGTTGAGAGCATACTCACCCGCAAAGCGATATTCATCCATGGCAAAATTATTATTCATGAAAGACCCCATAACGGTGAGCCGGTTAAGCTCGCCCAGGCGGTAATCATAGGAAATGCCCATTTCAAAGGTTGCGGGCAATTCGAAGGAGGCCAGCGGAATTCTTGTGTTCTCTCCCTCTGTATCCGGGCGATCGGAGATATCACCTGTGAAAATTTCCAGGTCATTTCCGTTAAAGGTCATATTGGAACCGATATTCTTAAGCGTTACCCCTGCTTTCACACCGGTACCGGTGTCATATTGAAGGCCAAAATCAAAAGCAATTCCGGTGGCCGTTTCGCTCATGATCTTTTCAGATACCAGCTTTGCATGGGTGCCGAAATAAATTTTATCGGTCATAGCGCGTGAAAAAGCGAGACCAAAGGTGATAAAAGCGGGTGAATAAATTTCACCGGTACCATCAGGGTTTGCGTTCGTGGTTACCGGAATGTCTCCGAATGTCAGGGATTTTATCGAGACACCAAACGATCCGAGTGCGGGCGCCATGAACTGACCGGCAACATAATTGATATCAATATCAGCGATGTATTGCATATGCGAAAACATGGCTTCTGCGGTGGATTCCGTATGTGAAAGCCCGGCCGGATTCCAGTATAACGCCTCGATTCCGGAAACATTGGCCAGGTTCGCCCCTCCCAGCGCCGTACCTACCGACCCCACAGGAATGAGCAGCTCCTGAGCACCGGCTGTCCCCATTCTGCGACCGGTACCTGCGATAGACACGGTTGTAAATGCCATCACACAGAGCAACAGGGCAATGTGAAAGACAATCTTCTTTTCTATAGTCATAAGAAAACTCCTTTTAATAATATAAATTATTTGTCTCCAAAATGCATGCCGCTGATGAGAACCCGGTACGACCGAATTCTCATCTGTAATCCGTTTAAAACTTGTCCAGACGTTCTTCGGGCATAAAGACAGCAATTTTCAGCACTTTGCTGCCGATACCATCAATATCGACATGAACGATATACATACCACTGGCAACGGGGACATCGTACTTGTTTCGCAAGTCCCAGATTGCCGTATTGCTGCCCAGGGTGCCCTGTTCCCGGCGTTCCTCATCACCGATGCTTCGTATTAAATCACCGGAAAGAGTAAATATCCTGCAGGTTGTTCCCTGCTCGGATAAATGGGTAAAGGTGACAAACCGGGTAATCGGATCCACTTCAGCCGGATTTTGACCAAAATATGGATTGGGATAAACATTGATATTTTTCACCGCATCCTCTGCTGCCTTTGCACTTTTGGCCGCCAAAAAGCTGTTGGTGGCAAAGGTAAATTGATCAGCAGGTTGATTGGTTTTATTGGTAACGATGCGATAGACGGTACCGGTTTCCGGCAAGGCGGTCGAATCCGCGCCGCCGTTCATGTTCCAGTTCATCAGCATGAGGCGGTTCAAAGCATAGATTCCGCCATCGTTTGCGTCATAGTCGGCATCGCTATAGTCGCCGTCGAGGACACTGTTCTCGAAGGCCAGATAGCCGGACTCTCCCGGTGAGGTATCCGCCGGCAGGCGGAAATAGATCCAGTCGCTGGCCGGGTCGTCCGCGCCGGAAGACGCTTCGTGATCTCCATACATATCAAAGACCTGATTTTCATTATTATCAAGTATCCACGGAATAACGCGGTAATCGTCGCCGGGGTCATCCGGCGTACCGATTCCGATATTCCACAACTCAAAGGGAACATCCATAATAGAACCATCCGTAAAGGCATTATATCCTTTGCTACCCTCTGCTGTAAAGCGGATTTCCCAGTCGCAGGGTATGATATTTGACCATACAGAGCCATCCCGTGAAACCCGTGGCAGAGCGTCCTCATGCGTGGTAATGTCGCGGCCGCCTGCAACCAGGAAGAAAAATCCACCCTGTGCCTGTTCCACTGGAAAATATCCATCATCGCTGTTGATAAAATCAAGCCAGGTATACCACCATATATTCTCGCTCTGCGGAAAACTGGCATCCGGAGGGGTTATGGGGCCATTGGCATTGGCGACTTGATACATGCCGCGAAAATCGTTGGGCGGTCCCATCACTTTTGGCAACATCCCATCGACAATCATGTATGCATCATCACCGCTCTGATTGGTTTGGTTTGACAGTAAACGGGTGTTGGATCCTGTATCGACACGATCCAGATTCCAGACAATCTGTCCGCTGTTTTGATCTTTTTCAAACGTAACGACATAATCCTGACCGGTGATCATGGCAGGATCGATCGCGTATACCTCTATCTGACCATCACTCATCGCGCCCGCACTGCTATGGCTGGCATTAAAAGCCGTATCGCCGGAGACGGCAGCAATGAGATCGTTAAAATCTGCGGCGGTTTGCAGGCCTCCCTGCAGAGGCTTTGGTACCGCTTCAATGGTACTGAGAGGCGATTTGAGAATTTTGGGTATACCATAAGCGTTATAGCCATAAGCCTGTACGATAAACCAGTATGGGTTCCAGTTTCGCAGGCGTTCACCATTACGGGTGGCATCGGTCTCGAGGCGGATAAACCGTTGAATACCGCTATCGCCGGCACGCTGAACTGTGGCGGTGATATTTTCAGCATACTCTTCACTGAAAACCTGATCCTGTATATCGGTAATACCATCTACCAAATCGAACGTGGCGAGTTTATACAGGGTTGTATTCGGACCGACGACAGGTGTGTCCGATTGATAGAGGTTATATCCCTGAAAGCGATAATAAGTGGGATTTCCATCCTCATCTGTGGCGACGCGATCGATTTCTTTATAGTCCTCGGCGTTGTCCTCCCACGTGAGTACCACAGCTTCATCCAGGGGATGAACGGTAACATCCGGAATTCCGGGAGAAGGGGGCAGGGCAAAATTCAAATCATACGCCAGCTGTGCCTTTTCATCCATCATTTTCAATCTTGTGGTGCTGTTTTTGGCTCCGGTTCCCTGAGACACCATAAAACCTGCCACGATTTCCTGGACACCCACTTCACCTGCCTCGGGTATACCATCCCCATCGCTGTCCTGCCATTTCTCCAGCGTAAACGGACCGGTATTCATCAGCATTCGCCGGTCTGCAGAGTTGAGATCGACACCATCAACCCAGCCGGTATTGGCTTCGGGATCGCTGATATTGACAAACTTGGTCGGCTGATTGGTGGTGGGATCAATAATCGGCTGTCCCAACCCGTTCAGACCTTTCATAAAATTATAAGCTTCCTGTGCATTTTCAGGATCCTGTGCATCCACCGGACCGTTGCGGATAAATTTTGAAAAGGAAGTCATGCCGAGATTGGTATAACCGGTAATTTCCCTGCCGGAGACATAGGCGGTATCGCCGGCAGAAGGTACAATCGGACCCTGGAAAAAATCGGCGCCCACAGCCGGAGGAATATCAAAGTGGGTATCACTGCCATCATTCCAAAAAGCACCCAATGACAGGGTGGTATCGCAAAAACAGAGATCGTCATTGCTGTCACCGAGATCGACATCAAAGAAGAGTCCGATATAGCAGTCATTTACCGCGCTTTGTCCCTTGTTGACCAGTAAAAATTTCACAAACATCATATCGCCAAACTCATCGGGGCGATTAAACACCCAGATTGTATTATGGACTTCCAGACCGATGGGGTCTGTCTGGTACAACCCGTGGCTGCCCGGATCAGCGTCATTATAGACCATCCATAACATCTGATCACCGATCAAGGCCGGAATGCGTTTACCGGAGGCGCTCAGGCTGTCTGATCCATCGATATTTTTTAAGACCGGTGCTCCATATTGATAAGCTTCATTGACCCACAGATCGTAATCGGGATTGGTGGCGCCTTCATCGAGGAGATCGGCTTTATTGATTTTCAAAATTTGATGGATATCGCGGCTCTGGTCATCCGGCGTTCCGTCGGGGAGGATAATTCCCGGCTGGAACTCGTAAGTAAATTCTGAAGCAGCGGTGCGAATATCACCATTGACCATACCGGCGACCCATACACCAGCGGCAAAGTTGACATTTTCACCGTCGGCGCCCGGCCAGAAGGTACTGTACCCGAGAGAATTGTTATGTGTACCCCAGGCCCCCCGGTTGTTTAAAAAGTTATAAAGATTGTTTCCATCTACGACTTCAAGGTCTATAATTGCGGTCTTACCGAGTGAAGCGGCCTGCTTGTTTGCAGGGGCTTCAGAAAAGGCCGGCATAGTCGCAATGGCCAGGATCATCAAGATGAGAAAAAAATCTATTAAAAATCGTTTCATAATCTTCACCTCATTTTACCAGTTTCATTTCATGGCGGCGAACCAGAGGTTCTCCGTTTATCGTTTATCGTTTACAATTCAAATCTCAAGCCCAGACGAATTTGCCGCGGCGGGCCGACCATATGCGGTGTGCGCAGGAGAAAATTGTAGAGATCCACGCCGTTCTCACCCCAGGTCTGAACAAAATTTTGACCCGCAGGTGTTGCCAGATAACCATCGTTATCCGCTTCACCGGTGCCGGGATAAACCCAGTTTGCATTCAGATGATCCAGAACATTGATCACCCAGAGATAGGCGTTGAATCTAAGATTTGAAATTTGAATGGTTTTATCCAGCTTGATATCCATCTGGAACGTCCATGGAGTATAGGCGGAACCGACCTGTCCGATTGGGAAATAACCGGAAGTACCGCCCAGAACTTCGGTCTGAACACGGACCGGTGTGTAGGATAAACCGCTTCCCATGGTAAAGAGCACATTGGCACCGGCATTTTCAAAGGGCTTGATACCGAACAATACCGGACCATCGTTTTCCTGATTTCTATAGTCGATATCAAAAGAAGCGGTGTGGCGTTGATCGTAATCCAGTGGCGCCACATAGGTCGGCGTCCGGCCCGACTGCCAGGCCGTATTGTAAAGCGTGTTGGCATCGCTTCCCGTACCGGCAGCATACTGCAGGGTATAATTCAAGGTAGCGGATATTTTATTGGAGCGGCGCAAAGTAAAGGAGAAAGAAAGTCCCTTAACCGTTCCATAATCCTGATTCAAATACAAAGCATACGGTATAGGTTGAGCAAAATCGAGATTGGTCAATCTGACCTGATTGCGGATCTCTTTATAGTACGCCGTGACGTCAAAAGCGGCTCTATCGTTCAGCTGTTGACGGAATCCGACTTCATACGCTGTGGTTCTTACCCCTTCCAGATTGGGATTGTTCTGTGCAAAAAAGTTACCGGACTGCAGGCTGAAAGCATAATTATAGGTGGATGAGTAAAGCCTGAGCAACTCCGGGGTTTGATAAAACTTGCCGTACTGGGCATGAAAAATTACCTTATCGGTAACCGGAAAAGAAAACCCGAGTCTCGGGCTAAAAGAGGTCCAGATGTCATTGCCGACAAAGTTTTCTTCCTTAAGATCAACAATGTTATTTCCCCGCGTTTCGGTCGTGACATGTTCAACATCGCCTACGCGCTCATAAGCGGGATCAAAATAATCCCAACGCAGACCGATATTGATAATCAAATCGTCCAGCTCGATCTTGTCCTGCAGATAAAGCGCAGCGATAACCGGATGCTTGGCAGCATTGCGTCCCTCATCGGCCTTGTTACCAAAAAGATCATAGCCAAAAGGATCTGCAAATCGAATCTGATAGGCCTGGTAAGGTGTAAATGTGGAACCCACCTGAGCCAGACTCTGGGAAAGCGCATGCAGGTCTGCTGCACCATAACCACCGATATCATAGCTGCGATAGGTGTTGTAGCGGTATTCGAGACCGGTTTTTATTTCATGCGTACGTCCGATCTGATGCGTCAGATCGGCCTTGACGCCGACAAATTGCCAGTCTCGTTTTAGATAACGGCCTGGTTGGGTACCATATGAAGAAAACAAATTAGCACCCCGTGGCTCGAGATGGGGACGCGTTCCGGTCTGGTCGATATAGGGATTTGTGATACCATCTCCGTCAGTGCCATAGCGACCGACGTCCGTACCCGGCGCGTCGCCGTAATTCCAGATTTGGTCGCCGAACATAACACTCGATAATTCATTTTTGTCTCGAAAATAATTAACCTGAGCTGTATAATAGGTTTTTGCCCCCAATGTATGAGTAACCTTGAAATAATATGAATCAATCCATTGCTTCCAGCGCGGATGATTATCACTGTTCCATAAGGCAAATCCCATACCTGCGCCATTGAGCACGTTCTGATAATCCGCTCCCGGTGAATAACCGGCGAATTGACGATCGTTGAAACGATGAGAATTGCCGCCAAAGCGGATGAGTACCGGATTCAGGTCAACCGTTATATTGCCCTGCCATAGCCATTGATTGGACGAATGATCCGGCCATGGACCCTGTTCATCCCACTGAAAGCTGCGATAGGTTCCATCCCTGCCCGGAAAAGCATTTTCGGTATTCCAACCGTATTGAGCCGCGGCAGAAGTGTCCGAAAACGTAATAGCTTGCCCATTGGCGTCCAGCGGATTTCCGTTTTCATCCACTATCAACTTGTTATAAGCAAACCCGGAGGGATTACTGTCCTGGAGATAGCGCTTTTCAGCGTTGAGAAAAAATTTGACCTTGTTGCCCAAAAACGGAAACGGTCCACCGATCGACATGTTGTAAACATTGTAACCATAGGAATAGGTGTCGAGAAATTTATCGGTCTGGCTCAGCCATGAATCGGTGATGACCTCTCCCATAATGTCGTAACTGCTGCCGCCTGTTTTGGTGATGGTCTGAATCACACCCGAGTTGGCAAAACCATATTCAGCAGTAAAGCCACCGGTCTGAAAGCTTACTTCTTCAATGGCATTGTTGGAGATGTCACCTCCCGCCCTTCCGGTCAGCGGATTGTTCTGATAAACACCATCGACATACGTAGCAATTTCCTCGCGCCTGCCTCCTCTTACATAAATCCTCGCTCCGACACGCGTAACCCCCGACTCGAGACTGATGACGTCGCGAAAGCCACGGATCGGCAGGACTTCAATCTCCTCAGCCGTTTTGATACGATGGGTATTGGTGGCGCTTTTGTTGACCATGGGACGCGTTGCGGTTATGCTCACCTCTCCCACCTCGATACTTTTCACCGGCAGCTCAAAATTCAATTCGGTGCTCAGATCCGAGTGCACCCGAACTTCTTTCAGCGTAACAGGTGTATAACCGATAAATGTCGCTTTTATCCGATAATTTCCCGGCGGCACATTCAGGATAACAAATTCTCCCTTGATGTTTGCAGCCGCTCCTAGAGTGGTTCCCTCGACCACAATGTTGGCACCGGGCAAAGCCTCGCCATTCTCCTTGTCTACTACCTGGCCGACGATCTTTCCGTTTATGTCGGCAAACAATATACCCGGTATTAGGCTCAATACCATAACACAGAGTAAGAACCTGATCTTTCGTTTAGTCATGAATTGCTCCTCCTAAAATGATAAGTTCCTCCTAAATAACCCAGCTCGGTGTCAGATCCTTTCTTTAGTCAAAAAAATAAATTTATATAGTTGCTAAACAAAATTGAAAAAATATAGAAACCATTTAATAATGATTTCGAAAACAAACCAATGCTCCACAGGGAAATAATCTTGGACTGGTAAAATATACCTGTTATGGTTTCATCAATCAACTACACAGGTATGTAGTTTTTGTCCGGATAGAAAAATCATCCCGCATGATCATGCAGGTATTTTAAGGGGGATTTGTCTACAACAGGCCTTTACGGATGGCCTTGGCAACCGCTTCGGATTCGGAGTGCACTTGTAGCTTTTTATAAATATTGCGGATATGATAGCGAACCGTATCAATGGAAATATGCAAGAACCGGGCAATGGCCTGATAGGTTTTGCCGTCTACCAGACCGGTGAGTATTTCCCGTTCGCGGTCGGTAAGCAGGGGAACGGGGGAAGGATCGAAAATTTTCTTCTGCTGGAACAGAGTAACCACTTTTCGCGCGATATGTGAGCTCATGGGTGACCCCCCGTCACGCGCTTCCTTGATGGCTTCCAGCAATTGCGCCGGAGGCGTCTTTTTGACCAGATATCCACAGGCGCCGGCGCAGATCGCCTGAAAAACATTTTCACTCTCTTCATAAATTGTTAAAACGATAATCTCGACATCGGGCAAACGCTTCTTAACCTCTTTGATGCCCTCAATTCCGGACATCCCCGGCAGGCCGATGTCCATTAAAATAATATCAGGAATTTTTTCGTCGATCTCTTCCAACATATGCTCACAATCCCGATAAGCACCGATACAGCGATAACCCTCCGTCCCATCGATCAACATGGCAATTCCCTGCCTGATGGTGTCATTGTCCTCTACAATAAGAATATCTATCATTTCACTCTCCCTCTAAAACGAACCATGGTACCGCCTTGCGGAAGCGACCTGAGGCTAAACTCTCCCCCAATCGATTTCGCCCTGTTTTTCATGTTCGCCAGGCCGTTGCCCGGGCTGCCATTCTTCCGCATGCCCTCGCCGTCATCGAACAAGGTCATGATCAGCTCTTTATTCGAAATGTCCACCTGAAGAGAAATGGTTTTACAGTTGCTATGCTTGATGCAGTTGTTCAACGCCTCCTTAAACAACAAATAAAGTTGATGCCGGTGTTCCATGGGCAGATGAATCCGCCCCAATACCCTGAGGTCATTGGTCTTAAATGATATCCCCCTCTCAGACAGCAATTCGCTGTAGCTATCTTTTAGCCTTAAAATCAGATCGTAGAGGGAATCGCGTTTGGGATTGACCAGCCAGACAATGTCGCTCATGCTATCGATCAGCGAACGGGACGTCTCGCTGATACGACGGAGATTATTCTCGATATTCTGATTGCTGTTTTTAATCTGACGCGAAATCACTTCGCCCAGAATAGATATCTCGGTCAGGCCGGATCCTATACTGTCGTGCAAATCGGCAGCGATTTTCGTGCGAAATCGCTCTACAGCCAAAACCGATCGGATACGAAAATAAACATGAATGACAATCGTTCCTATTACCAGGATTGTTACTGTTAAAATAAACCACCATTGTTCCCAAAAAGCCGGTTTTATACTGAAACCGATACTCTCCTCTTTGCTCCACAACCCCCACTGATTGACCGCCTTGACGCGAAACCTGTAACCGCCATGATCCAGATGAGAATAGTTTACCATGGTCTGATCGGTTCTGATCCAGTCTTTGTCCGCACCTTGTAGCTGTATATAATAGGTCACACCATGAGGGGCGGAGAGATTAATGCCGATATAGCTAAACTGGTGGTAATCCTGATTATGATTAAAACTCAATTCCTCATTCCTGGAGCATATTCTATCCATAACACGCATTTCACAGATGTGAATGATCGGAGGCATTTTTTTCAAGACATTCTTGTCAGGATCAAAACGAATGGCACCGCGAATCGATCCAAACCACAGCCTGCCCTTCGGGTCCCTGCAGCAGGAATTGATATTAAACTCCTCACTCGGTAAACCATCGGTGTATCTTAAAATACGTACAGGTTTATCCTGATCCAGGATATTGATACCCTTTAGCGTACTCAGGTAGATTCTTCCCCGTTCATCCTCAGTAATAGCGGAAATGCGATTGTTCGAAAGTCCCGAGTGTACATTCAAACTGTCCCATTTGCCCTCGGAGAAGATATACAGGCCATTTTCAGTACCCGCATAAATATGATCGCAGCTGGATTTGTAAAGCGTGTAAACTTTGGCGGATGAAAGCATTGCCGGAATATTGAACGCGTCCGGCTCTGTACCCGGAATGCTCAACCCTTCAGACGTAGCGACAAAAAGACGTTGCCGTGGTAGCGGCAATATAGCATGAATATCCCCCTTGATGGTATGATTCAATACAGAGAGTTGACCATCCTGCCAGTGGTGGATCCCACCCTCCGTTCCGATATAGAGCCCGCCATCTTTATCAGCAGCAAGCGCAGTTACCTCATCGCTCAGCAATCCTTCCGACCTGGTAATGAAATCAAATTCACCCTCCCTGTAAACGTTTACTCCCAGAGAAGTTCCGATGTAGGTTATATCGTTGATCGAAACAATATCCGAAACATCATTGCTGACCAGGCCATTACCTTTATTCAACCAAAGCCAGAATCCATCCTCATATACACCAACACCTTTATCCAGGGTTGCGGCAAAGATTTTACCACTTTCCGCCGCGGCAAGCGCAATAACATAAGAACCCTCCAGGCCGCAGTCCTGATTAAAAATATCTATCTGTGTCGGTTTAATAATACTGACCCCGCCTACCGTTCCGATATAAACCGTTCCGTCCCGGCCGGCCAATATGGTAAACACGGAATTGTTGATCAAACCATTCTCTTCGTTATAGCATTGAAGGATACCATCCGTATAAGAACTGACGCCGTTTCGAAAGGTACCGATAAAAAGAGTACTGTCGTGGCGTTGAGCGATGCTGCTCACGGCATTGCCCGCCAATCCCGTTTCCTTGTTTAAAACAGACCAGCTGTCGTTTTTATACATATAGAGGCCGGAATGATAGGTGCCTGCATATAAAACACCATCGATGCCCTCAAACAGGCAGGAAATAGCAACCCCATCCAGCTCCGGCACAATCGTAAAGGTGGAATCAAACCGGCAAAGACCGGAATCGGTGGCAATATAAATTTGTTCTTCCCCGGTTTGTATTATAGCCGAGACATCATTTCCGGTCAAGCCCTGTTCTGCATCATAGAACGTAAAGACGCTGTCCTTGTAGACACAAAGCCCGCGCTCACGCGTACCAAAATAGAAGCGGTTTGTATCGTCCTGATAGATCGCCCTGATATCCTCCTTTTCCAGAGGGGTTCCGGCACATAAATTCCGGAATTGTCCGTCCTGATAAACACTGACGCCCCGGTTGGTTCCGAGATAGAGGAGGCCGTCCTGACCTTCACAAATTGATAAAACCTGCGGTCCGGCCAACCCGTCGTAGGTATGAAAATTGCGAAACGTCAGACCATTCCATTGACTGACACCGTCAAACGTTCCAAACCAGAGATAACCGTGCTGATCTTCATAAATACTGAAAACATGAGACTGACACAATCCATCCTCCGAACCAAAATTTTTGTGAATCTTGATCTGGCCGTCGGATCCTTGAACAAACAGCCCAAAAATGAAAAACAGGCAGATGGTTTTAATAATCAGACGCAAAAAAAACTCCCAATGCTGATGTTTCATCATACAGATACCGTAATAAAACCAGAGGCAGAATCAGGACAGCGCAGAGACAAACCTCTGCTTATCTCTCATATTACGAAAAAACCTTAAAAAAGTTACATGTTTCTGGCAAATTAATAAAATTTTTAAGGTAAATGTAAAAATGCTTTGGTTTCAAAAAGAAGCAAGCTGTTGGGTGGTTTTAAAGTGGAGTTTGGCGATCTGATTCAGTTCCTTTTTTCCGTGTTTGCGCACGAAACGGCGCCCCTGTTCCACAATGGTGGAGGAGGCGCCTTTACCCAGATCGATATTATATTGAGAAGAGAGCTGCGACAATCGGCGTACGTATCTGCCCCTGGCCATAACCGATGCCGCAGCCACAGCAATATTGGCTTCTGCTGACGGCAGTTGAACCAGATGCAGGGCCCGTGATTTTGCAGATAACGCCTGTATCATCAGGCTTTCATCCGCAAACTTGTCTACAAGGATATTGTTGCATTGAACCTTTTTCAACAATCGCTCAATGGCAAAAGCATGCATGTTGGCGAGCAGGTGGTTGAGTTTTTGCCCCCGCTGCCTGTATTGTTCGATTTTTTGATTATAAAGACCGGGAGCCAGCTCTACAATCTCATAGCGACCCGAAACCAGTTTTTCAATCTGTGATTGCAGCAACAAAATGTCGGTATCATCCATGGTTTTGCTGTCACGCACGCCCAATCTGATGAGCCCGGCAGCGGCATTTTTGTCGACATGGACTGCAGCACAAACAAGAGGACCAAAATAGTCTCCCTTACCCGCTTCATCCGAACCGATAAGAGGAAAGTCGAGGTCATGCTGCTGGCGATTTCTTTTTCCTTCGATCAGAGCAATGATTTCCTCAGCCGGGTCGCCTTTTAACTGAGAATAATCGTACTTTACCCGGCCCTTTTTATTTTGATAAACCCGCAAGAGGTTACGGCGCCCGTTATCAATCCCAAACTGCATACCATAGTCAATAGGTTCCATCTCACCGATACGATAACCCGCGGTTTGCAGGATGGATTTCAATTCGTTGTAAAGATCTTGCAATTCCACAATGCACCTCTTTTAAGAAAGCCGGGCCAGAACCATCTGCAAAATATTCTATTTCCGTTTAGGTCATATGGCCTTATTTGAACAACACCATCTTGCGACTTTGCTGCCACCTTTCAGTGGTCAAAACATAGAGATAAAGCCCGCTTGCCGCCGCATTACCGCCATCTTCCCTGCCGTTCCAGGAAAGGCGGTAAACACCAGGCCCCTGTTTTTCATTCACCAAACATCCGATCCATTCACCCTTGATCGAATAAATATCCAGTCTGACATTACCTGCTTTATCCAATTTGTAGACAATCGAGGTGGCAGGATTAAAGGGATTGGGATAGTTCTGCAGCAACCCATATCCCTGCGGAAAACGCTGTTCAGCAAGGACACCGGTTGCGGTAAGAATGACAAATTTACCCGTACCCGATTCCCCGCTTTCCTGACCGTCGGGATTGGATACAACCACATCCCACACTCCCTCGTTCATCCCCGAGGCATAGACCAGACAGATGAGTTTGTTGCTGCTGACATGTTGCACATCAGAAGCAAGAATATCGTTTTCACCTGCTTTTTGCAGAATAACCATGGCGCCTTCTTGAAAATTGCTGCCGTTAATGGTCAGGGTGACCTGACCGCTGCCGGGAGCAATGCTGTCGGGTGAAACGGTATCGATATAAGGCGCGGATGCCAGATAGTGAATAGTGACCATAAACGCAGAGTTGATCATCCAGGAGCGGTTATCATGGGTGATTCTGACCGGCGAGCCGGTTGTGGTTTGGCTAAAGCGCAATTCACTGCCTTTATCACACCAGTCGCTCCAGGTATCGTAATATCCGGAAATTTGAAACGATTTACCGTTTTTGGTGTGCGCCTCTGTGGATACCGTATGTAGAGCATCCGTACCATTTAATTTGATGGTGGGCTTGTACTGTACGATCATATCCGCAATAAAGCTTGTATCCGATACCGGTGTGACGAAATGTTCCAGATCCTTTGTATCGCTCCAATGGGAAAAAATAAATTGCTGCGTCGGTGATGCGATTTGCGGTGTATTGACGCCGATGCGGTGTTGAGAGCCGGCGATCCATTGATTCTGATAAGGTGCCTGATGGGATTGTCCATCAACTACAACAGAGGTACCGTTTCCGATATCGGTCGTGACAACGACATCGATATAATCCGGTGCCCCGACAAAAAATAATGTATTACCGGATTCGCCGCTGGATTGCTGATCAGGATTTATCACCACAACATTCCAGGCCCCGCCGGCAACACCGCTTAAATCAAAAACACAACTGATCCGCTGCGCACTGTGGACGACGATATTTGTTGCCACAATATCATTTTCACCCGTTTTGGTCAGCCTGACCACGGCACCTTGCTGAAAATTTTCTCCGGATAGATCGCTGATGTTAACCGGACCGGTATTGGTTGCGGAATTGGGTGTAACCGACTTTACCACGGGCGCAGAGGTGGCATAATGCAGCGTCGTTGTAAAGACGGAATTGACATTCCAGGATCGCGTATCCAAAGTCTGTTTTTGCGGACTGCCGCTGGTCCATTGGCCGAAACGCAATTCCGTACCGCTATCACACCAGTCACTCCAGCTATAATAGAGCCCGGACTGCTGTGTGGTTACGCCGTCTTTTGTATGTGTTTCGAGATTGACGGTATGAGAAGCATCCGTTCCACTGAGCACAATGGTGGGCTTGAACTGGGTGATCAAATCCGCAATGATCGTGGTATCCGATTGTACGATAATGGTATGCGATTGCGGCTTTCCATTGCTCCATTGTGAAAAAGAGTACTGTTTAGCCGTACCGGCCGCTTGCGGTGATGGAATGGCGATGCTATGCTGAGAGCCCGGTTTCCAGACGGCCGTAAAGGGGGCATTGTAGGTTTGACCATCCACAATAACCTGCGAACCACTGCCGATGGAGGTGGTAATCTTTGCGGCATAGCCGTTCTGAGCATAATGTATGGTTGCTGCAAAGGGTGAATTAACCGTCCATTCCCGGGCATCCGTGGTCTCTTTAACCGGAAAACCGCCGGTCCGTGCACTAAAACGCAGAACCGATCCCGTGTCGCACCAGTCACTCCAGGTTCCATATACATCCGAGGGAGCATAGTTGACAAAATTTTTGTGGTGTTCCTCAACGGTAGCGGTATTGCCGGCATCGGTACCCTGCAGAGCAATCGTCGGTTTGATCTGTTTAAACATATAGGCAACAAAGACAGTATCCGTAGATGGCGCTACGGTATGAGTGATGGATTTACCATCGCTCCAGCTATTGAAATGATAGCGCTCGTCGCTGTCGATAGGTTGTATCTCCTGAATGGAGATGGTATGCGAGCTGTTGGGAACCCATTGAGTATCATATGGCGCGGTATGTTCTACGCCATCCACGATCACCGTGGTGCCCTGAAAAGCCGAATTGGCTATTTGTACCGTTATGGCTGCACCGGAACTGATCGTGAGCAAATCGTTGCCTGAAGAGCCACTGGTTTGGTTGTCCGGATTCACGACCATCACGTTCCACAGGCCCGCTTCCGCGCCGGTGAGATCGAATACAGCGGTAATCAGATTTTCATTGTAAAAGATAACATTTGTGCCGGCAATATCGAGTTCACCGCTTTTGGTCAGCTTCACCCGGGCGCCGTTTTGAAAATGGTCACCGGAAATGCTGGTATGGAAGACGGATTCGGTATCAGTCCCGACATTGGGCGTCATGGAGGCAACCACCGGTGCCGGGTCCGCAGGGGCCGTGGATTTTTGAATCCAGAAATTGAGGTCCCGTTTCATAACAGGACCGGAATGTACCCAGTTCCAGCTGGAGACATTCTCGCGGCCCGAATTACCGTCAAATTCGACATAAAGATAGGTACCACCGTTATAGTAATCCGCTACATCCGTTTTTACCAGTGGTAAAAACTGGTTGCTCTGCAGGATATCGAACTGCAGCAAGAAACCGTACTTTTTCCCGGCTTGCAGGGACAGGTTTTGCATGTCAAAACAAAAAATCCGGTCATCCCCCTTAATCAGTGATGAAGGCAGATTTCCCTGCTGGTTGCTTAAAGTATCGGTGGGCAGGGCATTTTGACCGGCATCATCGAACTGCAGCAGAGCAATGTGAAAGGGGGCTCCCTGGCAAGCTGTCATTTGATACTGTTCTGCTGAACCGGAGATTTTGACATAGACCTTATCCAGCTCAAAATCCGCCGGTGCGGTAAAAATCTGTCCGATGTCGCGATGCGGAGGCGTAAAGGAACTGCCGCTGTGATAGAACCAGCTCCAGTCATTGGCCGGTTTATCGTTGACATCATTATAGGCCACCATACTGGCATCGATAACGGGATTAGAGGAAAGCGTGGTTACCTGAACCTGTTGAGCACCCGGTGCGGTAATGCTGAAGAGGGTATTGCCGGAAGTGCCGCTCTCCTGATGATCGGGATTTTGCACCACCACGTTCCATAATCCCGGCGTATGTCCGCCGACAGCAAAATCACAGTTGATCTGGGTGCTGCTGTTCACGGTGATATCGGTTGCATAAATATCGCTCTCTCCGGTTTTGGTCAGCCTGGCGGTTGCGCCGTTTTGGAAATGACTGCCTTGCAGAGTACAATTCACCCGGTCATGAATATTGGAAACCGAATTTGGGGAAATGCCGGAAACAGCCGGAGCAGGGTCCCCCCCGCCCCCTGCCGCCGACTGTAACCAAAACATGAGATCATAATCTTCGGCATCACTATAGTGATGGTTAAACGTCTCATTACTGCGGCCGTCACCGAATCCCACCGTCAGCAATTGCCCCGGTGAAAAGGTATCCCACAGATGTGTTTTAATAATTTTTATGCATTGCCCGGATTTTATTGCATCGAATTTTAACAGGAATCCATAGATGGTACCAGCCTGAATAGAAACATCCTGCAGATCGATTTGCAGGTATTGCTCATTCTCCAGATCAAAGCCGGCGGGCAGATTCCCGCCCTGGCTGGTGACCACCGAAGAAGGCGTTTGAGAACCGGTATTGTTGGCAAATGTATAGATATCCAGGTGAAAAGCAGAGCCCTTGCAGGCATCCAGATTCACCGGATAACTGATGCGCTTTGAAATTTTGACCACCAGTTTATCCAGGGTAAATGAAGAGACAGGAATAAAGGTTTGACCGACATCATGGTGCTTGCTGTCATAATCCGGAGTCTCGGTATCGTAATGCCATCGCCGGGTATTATTGCTCTTTGTATCGATGGTATTGTTGTAGACGACCCAGGAGGGATCCGAACCAACATCCGGTTCGCCGGTGGTGGTCACGACCAACTGGGCAAACAGCGGCGAACAGATCAAAGCTAAAATGACGAATAAAAAAACGAGATTCTTCATAACAAACTCCTTTCAGACATCAGGGCAGTGCCTGACTGCCCCAAAATAACCTGCTGATTTCCCCTCAGATTGCGTCCGCTTTCCTGTGCTGCAAGCGACTGTTTCGGACCTAGAAATTCCGGTCTCCGCCCAACAAGCCTCCGAGTAAATCTCCGCCGATACCGCCGACACCCTTGTGCTCACCCCTGTTCATTCGTGAAGCAGCAAAAATCCGGTCGGCAAGACGGGAAAAGGGCAAACTCTGAAGATAAATCAATCCGGGGCCGTGCAAGGTGGCCAGAAATAATCCCTCACCGCCGAATAGGGCATTTTTAAACCCGCCGATAAATTCAATGTTATAATCCACCGACGGAGCAAAGGCCACCAGACAGCCGGTATCCACCCGCAGTCGTTCACCTGCTTTTAATTCGCGTTTGATGATCGTTCCGCCGGCATGGGCAAAGGCCAGGCCATCGCCTTCCAGGCGCTGCAGGATAAAGCCTTCACCGCCGAACAGACCGGCGCCGATGCGCTTGGTAAAGGCTACTTCGATCTCTATTCCAGAGGCGGCACAGAGAAAGGAATCCTTTTGGCAGAGAAATGTTCCGCCAAGCTCACCGAGTTGAAGAGGAACAACCTTGCCCGGATAAGGGGCACCAAAGGCAACATGGCCTTTAGCGCTGCCATTATACAGAAAGGTGGTAATAAAAAAGCTCTCACCGGTGATCATGCGTTTGAATCCTTTAAACAGTCCGCCACCGGTTGTCGTTTGCATCTGAATATCGTCTTCCATATACATCATGGCGCCGGCTTCAGCCCGAACCCCTTCGCCCGGATCGAGCTCCACCTCCACCAGCTGCATGTCATCGCCATAAATTTTGTAATCAATTATATCCGCCATAATTTTTCATCTCCATGATTGTCGGTTGAGCTGTTATCTTGTTTTCATTGTATAGTGAAGAAGAAACGGATCATCTTCACTCTTGATTCCCCGTACCCGTTTGCTCAGAGAAGCATAAATTCTCTTTAAATCACGATATATCGTCACATTTTCCTGAATGGGACGACAACGTTTGCTTTCATCCATTTTAATAAAAGACGCTGCCAGTTGCGAGAGCAACGGCTTTTCGCCTTTTTCGCGAAGATATACCCAGGCAGCATGAATCGCAGCGCCAAGGGCTGCACCCTCGCCCTCAACTGGTATGGCTTCCGTCTGAAATATATCGGCAATCGTCTGTACCCAAACGGGTGACCGGCTCAATCCGCCGGTCAGGCGAATCTCTCTTGCTGACACCGGCATTTTTTTAAAACCGTCATATAGATTGAGTATATGGCCCTCGAGAGCAGCACGGCAAAGATTTTTTGGTTCGAGGTCTTGAAGAGCAAAGCCAAAATAGACAGGAGCTGCCTGAGGCAGATCCGGCGTCCGTTCTCCCGCGTACCAGGGTATCAAAAGCCGCCCCTGATTGCCGACCGGTGCCTGACGAACGAGATCGATAAATTGGTCGTGGGTAAGATTGTGTTGTTCAAGGATGGCATTATAACCATTGGCCAGATTGGAAACACAGAGCAGGGGCAGGTGATTTCCGGTACTGTCGCAAAACGCTGCGATTTCTCCATCCGGATCGATAAACGCCTGCCGCAAAAACGTATAGGCCGTACCACTGGTTCCGAGACTGATGGTGACGATTCCCGGCTCGACATTTCCGGTGCCTATGGCACCATACATATTGTCCCCGCAACCCGCATCGATCCTGCATTGGGGATCGAAACCATATGTTCTCGCAAGCTGTGCACCGATGGTACCGATGCTCTGGTCAGAAGGTTTGAGCGGCGGCAATTTTTGCCGTAACGACGGCGAGATGGCCTCAATCACCTTTTCAGACCACCTGGCGGTTTTCGGATTCCACAACGCCATACCGGATGTATCGCCCGGTTCCATGACACGTACACCCCCGTCCCTGCCGCCGGTTAAATACCAGTTGATATAATTGTGCACGAGAAAGCAGGTGGTGGTTTTATCGAACCGTTCCGGTTCATGCCGAACCATATGAAATATTTTGCCGGCGGTATATCCGGTGCGCTGGCTGTTGCCCACCTCCTCTATCATTCGATCGATGCCGCCGACTCGCTCGGTTACTATCCGGCATTCCTCTTCAGTACTAAAATCATTCCACAATTTGCTCAGTGGCCGGGTAAGATTCCCCGCTTCATCCAGGGTTACCAACCCGTGTTGCTGACCGGACACCGATATAGCTCTGATCTTTTCCCGGGGAACCGCTGAATCCTTCAGCTCCCCGAATAAACGCTGCAAGGCTTCAATCCACATCCGGGGATCGGATTCCGAAACACCATCTTGTGAGGGTTGAACCGTTCCGTTGACTGTATTGTAATCGAGATCCTGATCATAGTTGATACTTTGGCTGAAAACAACCTGTTTCCGATCAAGATCAATCACCAACAATTTGGTGCTTTGTGTGCTGCTGTCGATTCCGGCAAATAAATCCGACATTGTATTGTCTCGGTTTGTTCCTCTGTTTTTGTTAATAATACAGGTTTTGCCGCATCAATGCAAATAAAATATTCAATTCCGCAAAACCTCAAAAAAGAGGGGTGGAAATTATGTCTTGATATTCATCATTTTTTTATTAACTTATATATTCTTCATCAGGATTTCTTAAGGAAAAAAGTATATTCTTTATCCACCTGCAGACATAATAAAGGAGAGAGTATGAAGATCGCGGTTATCAATTGCGGAAGTTCGTCTCTGAAATTCCAACTCATCGAAATGGAGAATGAGCAAGTCCTTGCCAAGGGTCAGGCGGAACGAATCGGATATAGTGATGCCATATTGACCTATAAACCGGTGAATAAAGAAAAAGTGGTTCAAACCCGGGAAATACTGGACCATGATACCGCCCTCGGTCTGGTTTTGGGCATTTTGATGGATGAAGAAAAGGGCGTTATCAGGGATAAATCAGAGATTGCTGCGGTGGGACACCGTGTCGTGCATGGCGGTGAAGATTTTTCCGAATCCGTACTGATCACCGAAAAGGTCAAAAAGGGCGTGGAGAGATGCCAGCAATTCGCCCCCCTGCACAATCCGCATAATCTCAAAGGAATCCTGGTGTGTGAAAAATTATTACCCGGCATTCCGCAGGTAGGCGTCTTCGACACTGCGTTTCACAATACTCTTCCCTCCACAGCCTATATTTATGCCCTGCCTATTGAATTTTATAAACAACATAAAATTCGCCGCTATGGCTTTCATGGCACATCACACGCCTATGTGGCTCAAAAAGCAGCCGAATATCTTAAAAAACCGATCAAAGAGACCAAAATCATTACCTGCCATCTCGGCAACGGGGCCAGTATCACCGCGATTGATGGCGGCAAATCAATTGAAACCAGTATGGGATTTACACCCCTGGAAGGCCTGGTGATGGGAACCCGTTGCGGTGATATCGACCCGGCTCTGGTTCCCTATATCGCCAACCTGGAAAAATTAAACCTCTCCGAAGTCGATTCGCTTTTAAATAAAAAGAGCGGCATGCTGGGTCTAACCCAACTCACCAATGATATGCGGGAAATTGAAGAAAAAGCCATTGATGGCGACAAAACCTGTATTCTGGCTCTCGATATCTATATCCACCGTATACGCAAATATATCGGTGCCTATACGGTCCACCTCGGCGGGCTGGATGTCCTGGTATTTACCGCCGGAATCGGAGAACGCTCCCCCTACGTGCGGGAGCGGGTTTGCAAGAATATGGGGTATCTCGATATCGGCATCGACCTTGCAAAAAATGAAGAAAACGCTTTCGATCTCTCTACCGGCAGAACCAAAGTTCTGGTCATACCGACAAATGAAGAACTTGCAATCGCCCGCGATACCTGTAAAATTCTGGAAAGCATGGAAAAGGAAATCAAAAAACCGGCTGATCGTAAAGTCGAATTTAGCGAGGATGACCGTGCAGACCTCATCTCCATCTGGCTGAAAAATCCGCATGCAACCATAGTTGATATTTCCGAACAGATGGAAGATCGTACCGGTAAAAAGATTCCGGTACAAACCATCAAACAGCAGATCGAACTGCTCGGTCTGGATAAAGTCTCCGAACAAAAGAAAAGCGATCTTTTGAGCAAAAAAGAGAAATAAAGGTTCGGGAGTGAAAAGAGGGACAACCGGGTAAAGTAAATAGCAGTGTTATCAAGTATAAAGAGCGGGAAACGGGACTCGAACCCGCGACCCCCAGCTTGGGAAGCTGATGCTCTACCAACTGAGCTATTCCCGCATGGTTATAAACTTATCGAATTGATTTGAATTTTACAAGTTTTTTTTAATCCCCGCTAACGATCCAGTCGTTTTTATAGAGACTTTAAAACGGCTTTGATCAATTCAGCGCTGGAAAGCATATCCGCATCGAGCCAATGAATGCGTTTGTCGCGCCGAAACCAAACCATCTGTCGTTTGGCATAGCGACGTGAATTCGTCTTAATCGCAGCTATCGAGTCCTGCCGGCTGATCTCGCCACGCAAACAGGGAAACACTTCACGGTATCCAACCGTCTGCAGGGCATTATATCGCTCGTCATAGCCCTTTTCCATCAACGATCTCACTTCGAGAAAAAGACCCGCTTCGATCATGGCATCAACCCGGGCTTCGATGCGTTGGTAGAGCCGATCCCGTTTTCTCGTCAAGCCGAAAAAAACGGTGTCAAAATCCGCCGCCTCTTCCCTTCCCGGCTGAAAAGCGGAGAGCGGCACGTTTGTCAGTTCATGGACCTCGAGAGCTCTGACGACGCGCTGCACGTCGTTGGGATGCAGTCTTTGCGCACTCTTCGGGTCGATCTTTTCAAGGAGGGCGAATATTTTATCCTTTCCCTCCTTTTCAACCCGCCGATGCCACTTTTCTTTTATCTCCGGAACGCTGATTTGGGGCGCAAAGAGTCCATCGACGAGAGCTTGAATATAAAACCCGGATCCGCCGACCACGAGGGGCTGCTTTTCTCTTTCGAAAATCTCTGCAACCCTTCGCCGGGCGGCTCGGCCGTATTCACCGGCGCTGTAATATTCATCCGGATTTCGAATATCGATGAAATGATGCGGAACCTGACCGCGCTCCTCCGCAGCGGGTTTGGCGGTGCCGATATCCATGTAGCGGTAGACCTGCCGGGAATCGGCAGATACAATTTCGGCATTCATCTTCCGGGCAAGCTCCAGGGATATCTGTGTTTTTCCCACAGCCGTAGCACCGACCAGGATGATAACTCTATTTTCTTTCAAATCGCTTGTCCAGTTCATCGATGGTGATGGTGACCATGGTAGGGCGGCCATGCGGACAGAAATAGGGATTATGAGTGGTGAAGAGCTGGTCGATAAGGGCGTTCATGGCGGCAGCATTTAATTTCTCTCCGGTCATAATCGCAGAGCGACAGGCAAAACTCTTCGCAACCCGTTCCTGAATATCCACTTCCGAGCCCTTGTTGCGGGAGTACTCGTCGAGAATATTCAGCAGGATTTTACTCTCGCTACCGACTTTAAGTCCTGAAGGAATGCCCTCCACCACAATTGTATGACCGCCGAATCCCTTGATCACAAATCCGATTTTTTGCAACAGCGGCAGAATCTCCATCAGATTTTCATAGTCTTCAGCTGAAAGATCCAGCGTCTGGGGAAAGAGCATTTGTTGACTCGCTGCTGTTTTTTCAGCAAAATTTTTCTTTGCCCGTTCGTATAATATACGTTCATGTGCATCATGCTGATCGATGACCACCAGACCGCTCTTGATCTGTGAGAGGATGTATTTGTTATGCAATTGCCAGACCATTGCCCCGCCTTCCGGTTCGTTGCTTTGGTAAGAGCCGGCAGCGGCCTGAAACGCGTCTTCATTTGTTTGATCGTTCGTCAGAGCCAGAGAAATCTGTTCGGAAGAAGATGATGGCACCTTTGCGGCCTGTTGCCGCGACCAGGTGCGCATTTCGTCCAATAAAGGTGCCTGAAACCTGGATGAAAAAGCCTGCTCTTCGGAATGATTTTGGGCTTCAAAGCCGGGAACGATCTGATCCGATACAAGCGCACGGCTTACAGCAGAACGCACCAGGGAATATATCATATTCTGGTCGGCAAATTTGACCTGGGTCTTGGTCGGATGTACATTGACATCGACCCGTCCCGGATCGATATCGAGAAAAAGAACATAAAGCGGAAACACCCCTTTGGGGATGGTTTCACCAAATGCGGACTGAACCGCGTATCCAACGGTCCGGTCTTCGATATAGCGTTGGTTGAGAAAAATATACTGGTCATTGCGCGATTTTCGCATGACGTCATTGTTTCCGACAAATCCGTGGATGTGCATCAATGCATTTTTGTCGTCAACCTCTATCAGGTTGTTCTGAACCCGGCTGCCCAACACAGCGGCAATGCGCTGTTTCAGACTTTGCTGGTGGTATTGAAATACCTTCTTGTCGTCATTGAAGAGGGTAAACGAAATATGCGGAAACGCGAGTGTAAAACGGTTGAGAAAATGAAGAATATAACGGTATTCGGTTGAATCCGCCCGCAGGAATTTGCGCCGGGCCGGCGTGTTATAAAAGAGATTTTTTATCGCGATCGAAGAGCCGGCATTGCCTCCGGTGCTGCCGACATGGTTTACCGTACCGCCTTCGATCCGCAGCGCTGTTCCGTCTATGGAATCCCGCAAAACCGTGTTCAGCTCCAGTCGGGAGACCGATGCAATGCTGGCGAGTGCCTCGCCGCGAAATCCCAATGAAGCGATCTGTTCGATGTCACGCAATGACTGGATTTTTGATGTGGCGTGCCGCTGCAGAGACATAATGGCATCCTGCTCCGTCATGCCGCTGCCGTCATCGATGACCTGAATGAGTTCCTTGCCACCCTTTTTTACAATAACGGTAATATGACGCGCACCGGCATCGATGGCATTTTCCACCAGTTCTTTCACCACCGAAGCGGGACGTTCAATCACTTCACCCGCAGCAATCTTGTTGATCAAACTCTCCGAAAGAACACGAATGGCATTGTCTCTCTTGCTCACGATATTTGACTCTCCTTTGAATATAGAGTATATTCATTTCTGTCAACATTTTCAAGGGTTAATTCGCGCTATAACCCTTCCTGAGCAAAGAAAAGTCCCGTAAAAATAAACCGGCTAGCGATTTACGACTGCATTTCAAGACGGCCAAGGGCTGGATCAAAAGTATTTATTGTACTATATTTTAGAGGTCTCCTGACAATACAGAACCGTATAGACCGCAAAGGGATCGCTGAGAGCTTTATTTCATTACTAGATATGATTTAAAGAAAAGCTTTTATCAGGGTAAAATCAAAACAATAAAGACAACAAAACTATAAACCACTAATTATTATTGTTTTATGATATTTTTCCCTGTTTTATTTCCTTAAATAATCCTGTTTTTCTCAGCGTTTCTCCGCGTTCTCGGCGGTTTTCATTAGCCTTGAATAAGTGATGACTCACAGTCTTGCACCGTATTTGATATTATTGGATTGTCAATTCTTTTTATCCACTCTTTTGATACAACCCCGGTGCGTGATTGTGACATTATAGATGAGGGTAAAGAATGGTAGAGCGTAGATTTGTAGATAGGCTGGAACAATTGGGGTAAAGGGTTTAGGGGCTGCAAAGAAGGAAGGGCTGCCGGGTGATTTTTTGTTGTTGCCTACCGTTCTGGCAAGGAGATAAAAATGATCTGATCCCGTTCTACCCAGACGCAGCGCAGGCGGCTCCCGCCCCTGCGCGGAACCCGCTGCGCTGCAAGGGGATTATTTTTCAAAGCCGCCGAATGCACCAGGAAAAAAAAGAGTTATATTGACATTGGTGCATGGATGGAATACATTATCGTGAAACAGATGATTTTCGCAACAATCAGGTCTGGAGCTATGGCGACGGAAGAGCCCTATCAATCCTTTGCAAACTCTTACG
>WJMF01000090.1 GCA_014728085.1 Candidatus Zhuqueibacterota bacterium | reverse complement strand
CCGGCATAGGAAAAGTCAGGAAGATAGTGCTCTGATTGAACCTCTTCTGAAAGAATCCGGGGCGTCCATTTGTTATCAGCGGCATTGTTGGAACCAAAGAAAAAGCCGAGTACTAAAATTATTAAAATTGATGCACAATATCTGATTATATTCTTTTGATGATGCATTACGACTCTCCTTGTATTTGAATTTCCAAGTTAATAGCTGAAATAGTAATTTCAAATGATAAATTTCGATTTTTTTATTCCGTTTTTGTGCTCAGCGGTTTTAACCACACGCCGTTGAGCAAACAGGAATCTTTTCGCGCTGTCAGGTATATTTGTACAGCAGCGGTTTTTTTTAATTCGATATCATACGTTTTACACACCGGTATATTTTTGCCGCCGGAAAGCGCTATGATGTCTATTGTATCGGAAATCCTCACCGACGGATCCTCTTTACTGAGAATATGCACGGTGAAAATTCTCTGTGAGCGGCGTGAGTGTCTGTGTTCATTGAATATGAGTCCCAACCGGTATCGACCGGGAACCATGTATGCCGGATTTTTTAATTCTCTTGGCGAGATATCTGAACCGATCGGTTGCAATTGAACTAAAAATGATGTTGAGGATGAGATTCCGGATTGACATATGTCGGAATAGACGGAATTACAAGTGTCCGAAAATGCATTCGCATTTGTAAAATATTCACCGCCACATTCTCTCTCTCCCATATTACGCCAAAAACCGCCTTTCCTGTCTATGAAATAATTCGTATATAACAATCCGACGCCCAAATTCGGATAATGGGTATAACCCAGATTGTAGCGAATTGCTTTTAACCCGAGTGTCTGCTCCAGACTGTAAATCATGGGTAACCAGCCTAAATTCATCTCTATGATCATGCCCTGTTCGCCTTTGGTTACACCATTTATCGCCACGGCCCGGGCATAACGTTTGATAACGGATTGAGGTTTGCATTTCCTGAGAAATTGAACGGCTGAATCATAATTGTGATCATTATAAGAGTTTAAGGCATCCTGGTAATTCACCTGGTCCCGATAAAACGCATTGCAGAAATGTTCCATGGCAAGATGATATTGAATGAAATCATTTTTATCTGTCATGTTCTTAAGGATCCTGATTCGTTCGCCGGAATGCTGCAGAGCGCTGTCCAGTTCGGTCTTTTGTATAGGACGATTAATGAAATACGTTCTTGTCTCTCGTCCGAAACGATGTCCCTGATGAATCCAATTTGTTATATAGTCAGCAAACTGCGCTGTATCCGGGCCTGCCACCATGCGCCGGGCCATCGATGCAGCTGTATTTTGTATTGAAAAATGTTGGCTGTTCTTCCACAATTGATGTTCTGTATTCTTGAAAAAAATATCAAGCGGTCTGGTCGTCCAGTGGATGATTCCGACACCTGTATTGCCAATCTCTTTCACTTTTGTAGCCAGTCTTTCATAGGGAGCATAGGGCGCACCGATGTGTTCCCAGTCGTCATGATGTGCCCAGATGATTGGCAATACTTTTCTATTGAGAGATACCTTTTTTAAAATAGTATATTTTTCAGGAACGGTAAAATAATCAGTGTTATAATCCAGCGGAATAAAGCCGACCTCCTTCGGATAGAACAGGTCGGCCAGTTCCATCCAGGTACAGCGCCAGCTGCCTGCCCAGAGCTGAATATTTTGCCGCCCGCTTTCATTTAATACGTGCCGTACCACTTTATATATTTTTGATGTGGCAAACCGGCCGGTGTGCTCTTGATTGGTTTTATCAAGCATGGAGTGATTACGACAGAGCCTGTCAAATTCGTTTTTCCAGTGAACGGGTAATTCGTCGTATTTCAGGGTTAAAAAAGCAGACCCGCTCGAACGCGTCTGTAGTACCAGATTATCGATTTCCGGATAGAGCGAAAACAGATCGTCGAGTTGTGAACGATAATAAGCTGTACCTTCCGGTGTGTCCGGGATGGGCAAGGTGATGATACTGTCCGCCATGCCGAAGTATTTGTCCGGTTTTCTTGTAATGGTAATCTTGGCATCTTCGGGCAGGGTGGCAACGATTTCCGGCGTATTCGCCAGGGCATAATCCACATCATATCCCATCCAGATGTTCATTGATTTTGATTCGGCATATGAATATACTTTCTTCATGAGTTTTTGTGCCGCCTCGACCCTTTCATCATCAGGCACTTTCGAGGCTGTGCTGCCAAAAACGGGATCGTCAAAGAGATCACCACCATAGAGCCGGGTGACATCATTGACCTGTTGGGTTCCGTAGGAGCGGCCTGTTTTTGTATTGGGTAGAAAACCGGCCACTTTGGCTATGCCGTTATGCGAGTAGGTGAAGGAAGGATTATTGGCATAAAAATGTGTCATCAGACCGTTGTATCTCATTTTAACAGCCTGGTCGATATAGTGCTGCCATTCGGCAAAATCCCAGCTCGAACAACCACTGAGGAAATTATGCCAGTTAAATACAATTCTGTTGGGGGTCATAGGCTTATCATGAATGGTGATATTACTCAGGTCGTCAATTTTCTTTTTATCAGGCACGATCTCATCGGATAGATAAAAACCGCAACCGAGCTCCTGCAAGAAATGATAAATTGCATAGCGGACAGCTCTCGGGGTCTTGCCTGAAATAACCACTCGTTTTGATTCTTCTTCAATCGTTTCCGGCTGAACCCGGTATTCCTCTGTAGTAAGAGTCTTGTTCAATTGTAAAACAATTGTATACTTTTGACGGGGAATGCCATCACTGTATTTTATTTGATCAACTCCATACATTCTTTCCAAATAGTTGACAAGCTCCAGAGCGACCGGTTTTAATAAACGGTTATCCGTTTCTACCATCACTGTTTGGGATTGACAAAAGAGTGTATGGACACCAGGTAAAAGCAAAAGAAGAGTACAGATCATCAAGGTTTTTTCAAATTTTCCTGTTTGTATCATGTTTGGTCTCCGTTTTCAATTTGATTTTGGTAAAGCCGGGTCGGCATCCTTTTTTCATTTATTTTAGAATTATTCATCCTTTGCGTATAGGCTTTCAACACGAAATCCTTGCGTGCGATTATACACTTTAAAATTACGAAATTTCATTTTTGTCCTCAACATACATCGAATCGCAATCCTGCCAAAGTTATAGACAGGACCATTATTGGTGAAACTGTTATCCATTGCTTCAACCATAATGACACCGTCGATTGCTCCAATGATTTTATTGCCGCATTGCAGAAACCGGAGTTTATGCCACTTGTATTTTTCGAGCGGATGGTCCACACATCCATAGGCAAGAGGGTAGTGATAGGGGTTTTTCATCAGGGCTGAGCACATTACGTCGTTGCGTACATCCGCCATTTCTCTGTAATATTCCCAGTGATAATTGCGAACATCCTGCCAGCCGACCATGGACATCTTTCCGGAGGTTCGCCATGGATAATCCGCCATAAAATCTTCCCGGTTCATACCCGATGCCTGGGCCATGAGCAGACTCAGTCCACCGGGTCGTAATGAGTTGAACTCATATTCGATATACAAATCACCCTCAAAGGGTTCAAGTGTCCATAAATAGACCTGACTATCAAGGCGGGTTTTGTGAAGAAATTTATCGATTGTTTCAACAAGCAGACCTTCATCTGTGATTTTGACGTCGACCGGATTGCCCTGAACATAAAACTCGTCAAGATGGTCCTGGTCTGTTAGACTCAAATCGAGTTCTATTTGCCAGGTCGAATCCGGTTCAAAGTCAAGGGACTTTCTGTCGATTCCCTTGTACATATAGGCAATTTCCTGATCAAGATGCCTGTCCGGATTTTTTGCTTCTTTGTGATAAAGAACGTCAACCTGGTCCGGGGATAACAGACACTGGTAAAGGTTGATAGATGAAAAACAAAATGCCGGAGACCCGACATACAATGTATCTCCACAGGTTTCTTTGTAAAAAGCAGGCGAGTGATGTTGATTTTCTGCTCCGACCTGGACTCCATTCATGTAAAGGCGATAATGGTCTTTTATTTTATCCCAGGTCAATACCAATTGATACCATTTATTTTTATAAAAATGGGTGTGGTCCGTAGCCACAAAGGCCCCTTGCTGATACCGGCCATTGCGGTACTGATAAGCATCCCAAAGTATTTTGCCCTTAAAAAATTTGGCAATCAAATTGCGATGATGGCGATTTCCCCAGACAAAGGCAAAATTGGCTTTATGAAAATTTTGCGGATTATGATAATCGGTAATAAATGGATAGAATCTGTAATTGGCGTTATGCATTGCCATGTTTCTTTCTCGCGATGCGGTGGAGAGATCTTCCAGAGCAAAAAACCAGATGGACAGAGAGCCTTTATCTTCGTTGAGATTATGTTTAATGAGTTTAAGGTGGCTGTTGATGCTGGTACAATGAAGACCCTCTTTGGAGTCAAGAGAGAGCACTCTCGCGGGGCCCGCGAGGATCGTTTTGTCCGGGGATAAATGATTTGGATCATTTAAATAAGAGTATATCGGTTTCATCGGGTTGTTCTGCGAATAATTCGATTTAGCCTCGCAGGGCCAAGTTAGGAAAAGCAACGCCATTGCCAACAGGCATATCCATTTATAAAACCATTTTGAATCGCGAGTTTCCATTTTTACTCCATAATTTACAAGCGCTTACTGTTTCTCGGCAAAAGCGATAGAATCTCTTGCATAAATCAAAACGTCATTCAATCCCAACATCATTTCGCTCTGACAGAGAAATGAAAGGGGAGTGCCGGCAGTCAGGTACATGTGCACAATGGAGCTTATCGTGCAACAGGATTTTCCGGCAGATCGATCCAGAGCACCGGTTGCCGTATGGGAAAATTACGGATTATTTCTTTGTTTTCAGGATTCGCATCCAGATTTTTCCATAATGAAATATATTTTTGTTCATCCAGTGCCAAACCGGCGAACAGCAGACAGGGTTGCCGTACCGGCCAGGCTTGCCAGTGCATCACATCTTTACCATATGGCCAGGAGGACTTTGTAACGAGATAGGGGTATAGAAAGGCCATCCCTTTTTCCATGCTGCGGCCGTTATTTGTTTCATAGCTCCAAAGATTTTCACCTGATTTGGATGCCAGTTCTGTGATGCCTGCGCAAACATCGAGATGGAAAATAGAGTATCCATAGGGTTTGGTGCGCTCCAACTCATTTGGAAAACTGCCGTTTTCCGCCATCAGTTGCGGTAAAAGCACTTTCAGAAAGCGTTGGCGGGCAAAGTCGAATTGTTTGCGATCCTCTGTCACTCTGGCGAACGCCGCAACCTGCAGCACCCACGCAGAGGCATGGTTGTTCATTCGCTCTCGTTCATTGATTCCATTTTCACTTGTTGTCATCCATTGCAGATAAGCGCGAAACCACTCTTTAATCTCTTCCAAGGCCTCTTTTTGTGGCGCTGACAACGCTTCCAGCCACTCAATCGCGACAGCGACTTCAACGAGATGTATCGTATCGATGATCCCCACACCTCTGCCCGGGGTGCGTCCCGGTATAGCCTGTGCATATTTCAGGTGAGGATTCATTTTTGTCTTTTTATCGACAAACCATGCTTTCAGATGTTGCATTGCTTTATAAGCATATTTATCATCCCCCTCGATCATATAGGCCGCCACCAGCGCCGGGACCTGGATACTGAGACGGATGAGATATTGACGATGATCGTAGAAAAGGTCGGGATTTGTTTCGCCATCCCTATGGATATAGGGTCCTTGCGGATTTTCCGGGTCCGGCCACCAATAATCTCCCTGGGAAAAAAAGTCATGCAAACCGCCTTCGCTTCTCTTACAACTCGATGCGGTAACGGTAACGGGTTTTTCATGCAAAAACGGTTCCGCCTGCTCCAGGATTCTATTCTTTTCAAATTGTACGAGATGGGGCAGGGGATTCCGGGATTCTACGAGAACCTTTTCCAAAGGCTCGTTTTGGCACCCTTGAAAGCAAAAAATGGTTACGATAAAAAATACGGAACATTTAACTACTTTTTTTTGACTCGTTTTTATGCTCAATCTCTCCTCCAATTTTTATGTTAAGGACGACAAGTCATCAATTTCCAAACTTGTCGTCCTTTAGCTTTTACTTTTTTAACTACTGATACTATTTGACAATTAACATTTTCTTTACTGCGGTTTTACCGCCGGCAATAATTTTGTAAAAATACATTCCGGAACTCAATTTTGCGGCATCCCATTTAACCGAATATACACCCGCCGATCTTTGCCCATCGACAAGCGTTTCCACCAGCGAACCGGTGATATCAATAATCTGTAATTTAATGCTCGATTTTTCGAAAATCGTATACTGAATCGTCTGTTCATTGACATAAATAAAAACTCGAATAAATTGCATATCATTGCCAGTTTTTTTACGACCTCCTTTCCTGTCTACTGTTCCAGGTATTCGGGCCGCCGGCCATTGTCCTTGCAAGATTAAACTAAAATGTGCTTATAATATGATGACATATCCGCATCTTAAATTGCCGAGTGTCTCCATTACATAGTTGGTATTGCTGTAATAGGAATCATAGTATTTTAATCTCTGGATTTCATAAGCGATATCGAAACGGCCGTAAAATGCTTTCAAACTTAACCCGAAAGAAAAGCTCTCTATTGCGGGGCCACGATCTTTGATTGCGGCTCCGTCGGGCACAAAGGTTCTCGGCATGAACCGATAGCCGCCGAGCAAGGCTAACCACGTGAACGGTTTATATTCCATTCCCATGCACCAGGTGGTTTGGTCTACCCAGTCTCTGTGGGTGCTATCCGGACCGGCGAAGGAAAATTGGGTGCTGCTATATTTGGTATTTTCAATATCAAAGGCGATTCGAAATTGCGGCCCGGGAGAAATACTTGCGCCGATGGCGTATGAAAGAGGGATATCCACCTCATCATTCCCGGTACTCGATGTAAGGGTCGTATTTTTTGAATCAGTGGTATGGGTCGTATATTGCCATTCTCGCTTAAGCGTACGGGGGGAGGTCAGTCTTGCTCCTATACTGAAACGGTCAAGTTCCAACATGATACCGGCATTAAAGGATATGCCGTTTATTTTTGACGTGCCCGTCTTTCGCACATCCAGTGTATCGTAGGCAAAGCGATACGTATTATTGTCAACCAGGTCAAAATAGCCGACCCGGTCCAATCCCTGCATCTCTTTTATCTCTCCTGAAAAGTTTTTTAGGCTAAATCCAAACTTAATATGACGGTTTAGCTCTATTGCGACAGCAGCGTTCATATCCCAAATATTTCCTGTTCTTTCCCGGCTATAGTCGGACCAGAGGACGCGCAAGCTGTCTTCAGGACCTGTGACTTCTTCGATGAGTCCTTCATAATAGGTAGAACCCAGGTGAGGAAACAAATGGGTATGATTTCGGTCATAATCCCACACCTGATTGCGCATGTTATAGGCTGCGGCTATCGCGATTGATTTGCCCGCAATTTGAAGGGGTATTCCGATAGCGATATGATTCAGGTCGAAAGCATTTTTTCCTTTTTTCCAGTCAGCTGCTTCTTCAGCGTAATAATCCGTTGCCAACAAGGGTTCTTTTACCGTATAATTTGTATCATCATGAAAAATCTCATAATCATACATTCCGGTAAAAGCGGGATTATGCTCATACAATCCCTCCAGCATAAATGAAAGCGTTGTAAATCCGCGGCTTGGATGATACACCTGGTTCTCTTGCCAATTTTTCCGAGAATAGTTTGTCTCGAACGATAGTTGTAATCCTTTCATTGTCGCCAAGCCTGCCGGATTGCGGAACAAGCTGTTGATGCCGTCAGAAATGGAGGTGTACGCACCGCCCATGGCCAGCGATTTTACGCCATTTCCATGTGGAACGTCCAGATCCTGAAATGCGAGATTATCACCTCTATGTTGTGCATATGACGATGTTGGCACAAAATAAAGTCCGGTGAGAAATAGTATTCCGACAAAATATAATGTTTTGCTGCATGGTGTCTTCATGTCAGCGCTCCCAATTTCTTTAAACTGTTTATTTTGCCCATCCAAAGGTTATCCGGTGAATGGGTTCAATATAGTCACCGAAATCATTGAATGAATAATCGATTCGTGTCTTAAAGATTTCCAGCCCGAACCCCAGAGTCAAACCCTGTTCATAATAGTTAATCTTGTACCCGCCTCTGAGGAAGAAGAAATCGTTCATAGAGAATTCCATGCCGGTATGATATTGTTGAGCGGCATCCCGGGCTTCGACCATATCGAATGCCACCAGCAAGCGGCCAATATCCGATTGCATGAACAGGGCGGATTCCGGCGCCAGGAGTTCAGCAGAGAATCCGATTGTTAGAGTTTGTGGCAGGGGATAACTCTTGTTGACGAATGTTACGTCGGGACCAAATTCTTTTATCGCGGCCGCCAAAATGAGGGATCGAAATCCCGTTCGATAGGTAATGCCGCCATCGAAAATGATGCTTGAAGCGGTGTGTTTAACCAGATCTTCTCTTGCATATTTTACCGTCACGCCGAATGAGAATTTATCCGTAACATACCTGGAGAAAGATAATCCGAAAACCTGGGAACCCGGACTCACCGTCTTGCCGGTTAGCCCGGGATTGTAAAGTCCTGTGGTTTCATCGCGGAAAAGTTGATCTACGCGCGTCTCTTCAACGCTACCAACATCTGTGATCATGGCGTGTATTCCAACGGTCCCGTATCCGGAGATGGATTTGGCAACGGAAAAAGCCGTGTGCGATATGTCAAACAGCCAATCCAGGTAGGAAATTGACACGTCTACATCAGATACGTCGCTAAGATTGGCTGGATTCCAAAAAATCGCCTCTGAAGTGTTTACGACGGATGTAACCGCTTCGCCCATGGCAGTTGCTCTTGCGTCGGCTTTGATTTTTAAAAATTGAAATGAGGTCGTACCGACCTTTTGTATACCGGTCTGGCTGAAGGATATAGTTACAGATATTATGGATATTATAAAGACCAGGATAATCTTGTTTTTTACTTTCATGAAAGCATCCTCGATTTTTACAGGCAACTATTTGATGATAATCAGTTTCCCTGTGGTTTGTTCTCCATCCGGAGTTGTCACGATGTACGGATAAATTCCGGATGCAATATCCTGCTCATTTCGGCTCGCCTGGAACCAGGCCTCGGAAAAACTGTCTTCGTCATGCTCGATGGTTTCAATCAATTGTCCTGCGTATGAATAAATCCGTATCGTACACTTTTTCGGCAAGCCATAAAAACTGATCATTCTTTCCTTACCTATTCCCTGAAAACCGGATTCAACAACAAATGGATTGGGAACGGCATGTACGTTTCCCAGTTTGTCTTTCGCTGCAACTGTTTTCAGATGATTTGTGATATTGGACTTGCCGCTCTCATTTCCTTTATCATCGACCGAGGTGACACAATAGTATTTTGATTCACCCAATTTATAATTTTGGTCTTCATCTTCGTATTCATAAAAGCCATCGCTATTCACCGAACCCGCATCAAAAGACTTGAGTAGAGACCATGGTCCCATCCCTGTATTGCTGCGATATAAATTGTATTTGACCAGAGTGCCTTTGAGTCTGGGATGTTGAAACACCTCTGCGGCCCGGTTCCACTGAACTTTTACCGTCGCTGTTGGTGTGTTTTTTACGACAATGATCGGAGCGGGAACCGGTACCGGAATTTTATACTTTTCTATATTGGTTTTCGGACTTGGCAACTGTTCAGGCCATAAAACCCCCTGAACTGGTCCTTTTCGGGTGGAATCATAGGCGATGGTTTTTCCCAGATAAGCCTCAAAGGCTTTGTGTGCAACCTGATTGACCGTAATGATATCCGAATTGATATAATCCGGATAACCAAAATCGTCCAGATAGTGTTCAGTCATCACTTTGCCATCCAGCACAATTTTTCTGTTCCAGGAAGGCGTTCGCATCCATGGGTCTCCGACACTACCCCCTAATACCCATTTGCCCTCTGAAGCGCCATAGCCGATGACTTCGGCCATTACCAGTTCTATTTTATCACCGACTTTCATGGTATAGGGTCCGAACCCGACATTATTCATGGCACCATTAAAGGCCAGGGTGTGGGAAGTTCTTCCCCGGCCGACCCAGTCCAGGCCATCCGGCAGAACAAAATTTTTATCTTCCGGTTCGCCATATATGCTGATGTATTCGGGCGACCAGGTTCCTCCATATCTTTCATTGATATTATTCGCCCTTATCAGCATTTTGGAGGGACGCGCAACATTTGTTTCCCATCTCCAATTCCAGGGTTGTTTGATGTGATTGTTCTCATCCAACTCAAACAGGTTGCCGGCATTATCTTTTGCCAAATACCTGACTTTTTCCGATTCGTTTCTCTCCGGATTATCAGGGTCGACGATGGCCAGATGGGTGGTGTCCCAATATAACATACATATGCCTGTTGCCTGTGGGCTGAGGAGTCCACCGCCATTTATTCCTGTTTCAGACCACTCCTGGAATAAACTTTTATTTGGTTCTGGTCGGCCGGCTCTTTCAAAATTAATATCTTGTGCGCGCGTTCGCATTGCCATGTTATAACCGAGCCAATAATCCGGATCAAAGAAGCTTTTATTGTCTCCCCTGGAAAAAGCATCAAATTCCCAGGAGCCATAATTGCGTTGAATACCAAGCATAGAGGGCGCATAGCCGTAGGTAAATGCCAATATGACATCATAAAGTGTCGTATCGCGTTCGGCGACTTCCGGATGTCCATCCGTATCACCTGTATGCTCAAATTCGTATTCATAAAGGATCATATCATCAAAATCGGGATAGCTCCAGGTACGGGATGTTCTGGTGACCTGAATACCGGTGGATGTGGACCATTTGGCGATGATGATCTCTTCAGCCTCATCCGGGTCATAGTCCGGATTCAGTATCCCATGCCCGTCACTATCGGGTATCAGGGGAAAATTTTCGATCTCTTGCATCGCAATGGGGAAACTATATTTTCCCAACGGCAGAATGGGTAAGTGATCACCCAAACCGCCACAACAGGATATGAGTCGATTTTCCAGTCCCGGCCTGCCCCCGGCATTGGCGGACACATAAACACCCGCACCAATCATATTATGCTGACCATCATACTCGATGCCTTCCACCACGGTTCTCGAATAGGGCGGCCATTCACTGAGAGGATCTTCCGTGCTTTGCCCCGCCTGTCCATATTGCCATGGTCTTCCAATGGTACCCGTATTGAAAACGGTCTGATGTATCATTCCTCTGTCATGAACTCTTTTCTCTCGTTGTTGTGCAAAAGAGACAGTCGACCCTATACAAAGCAAAATCAACAGAATTGTATTGAACACATAACGGATATAACGACTCATATTTATCATCCTCCTTAACAATAAGGCATCATCTACTATGGGAGAATCCTCAAATAATAATGGTTAAAATTCAAAATAAAATCCAAATCGATAATATCTCGGATTATTTGCGAGTAAATAGGGCTCCAGGCTGGTTACATACGGCGCAAAGTCAGTTTCCGTCAAGACATCCTGGCTTTGATCTTTATATCGGTTGCGATATTGATTCTCGGGATCTTCACTAAAGGTTCTGTGGTAGCTCCAGACTTTTACATTTAGAACGTTAAAGCCTTCGATAAAGGCGGTAATCCGGTTGTTACTGATTTCAAATTTCTTTTCCAGTCTGATTCGTAAATGATGCTCTTCCGGTGTGCGCTGATTGAAACGCAACCCCTGACCAGTGGGATCCCATGTGAAGGGCCTTCCGGACAAGTAGCGATAACTGCCGCTCAACATAAGATTTGCCAGTGGTTTTGTCTTTAATATTTCAAAACCTGTAGAGGGTGATGTTTTAAAAACAAGGTTGGCCACCAGCTTGTGTTTACGATTAAAATCGAGATAGATATCTTCAAGAGATCTTGATTTATCTTTTTCAGGCTCACCTTCATAATGCACCACCTGATCGGCTGCGCCAAAGGGACTACTTGCCTGGCCGGTAGCGGACTCGTAATTGTAACGAATACTTCCGTTTAAAAAGCCATAATTTTTATCCAGACTGACATGAAAGCCTTTAACGTCCGCATAATCTCGGTTATCATAGGTACCATAAACAAATCCATCACGGTCGACATATTCGGCATATTGGGTTAGATTGCTTACATTTTTATAATAAGCACTCAGGTCCAGGGCTATATTCAAAGGAAGCATCACTACTATTCCCAGATCATAGGCAATGGTTCGTTCCGGTTTCATTGATGCATTGCCCATGGTTCGAAAATCGGGATTTGAATCAATGATTCGGGTTGAGGATAAAATGTAATTATATGCAGGGCGTTGCATAAAGACGCCGTAATTCAAATGGAGAACGGTTTTATCCGAAACAGGAAACGAGAATCCGAGGCGTGGCTGCACGACTGAGGTTAATTTTGTCGGCTCTCTGGCTGCATTTTCTTTATCATAATAATTGCTGTTCGCCGGGTCTGAAGGATCGTAATCAGGATTTCTGTATGGCGAGAAGGTATTGAGAAAATAGTCCGTATTAAAATTATAAAAATCGTATCGCAATCCGATATTTGCGATAAAACCCTCATATTCCATTTTATTCTGAACATAGATCGCCCCTTCATAGGGGAATGCCCTGTACCTGACATATGAGCTCGTGGGATAGTAGCTGGTTCCCGATTCCTGGTCGACGTCCATGTCGTAATAAAAAAATTGTAAACCGGCTTTTAATAAATTTCGATTGTTAATCTGATTGGTCAGGCTGCTTTTAATGCGAAGCGTGTTTGTCGTCGTCTCGCCTCTGCTGGTGGGAAACCTGCTTCCGGTATGACCGGAAGGTGACTTTGAGAACTGCCAGTTGGAATTACCCTGATAGCCCTGGTAATACTCATCCGGGGCAAGTATTTCAATTCTGGTCTTGTCTGTTATTGTCAGATGATTTATATTGAAATCCATAAATGAAGATGCATTAAAAACATGATTCCAGCTCACACCGAATTGATGACTGTTTCCTGTTTCTTTTGATACTGAAATGACGGGTTCGAACCACCTCAAAAAACTGCCGGGGATTTGGTTTTCAAATTCATCGGCATAATTGTACATAAATCTGATTTTGTTATTTTGATTGAGCTGATAGGTTAAATTGCTCATGACTTGTTTATTCCTGTCGCGGTTGGGTACCGGCAGAAAAGGTTGCCTGCTGTTGAGTTGCGCGGCAAAAAATAGTTTTATCCTTTCTGAAATCGGTCCTCCGGATGACACTTCGAAACGATAATCCGGTTTGGCATAATCATAATCCACCTGTCTTACCAGTTGCAGCCACATGATTCGTGGCAGAGCTGCGGTTCGCATCGTATCCTTCCGGCTGGGTGGCGGAGGCAGCGGCCAGCCGAATTTTTCCTGTGGTGCATAAGTTGAATTCCACCCGTCAGCGGAAAACCCATACAGTAAATCGCCGGATAGCGGATCTTTTCCGTCTACCCATTCATCAAGATCGTATAACATATCGTAAAAATCCACAAGTGCCGGGGAATAGGCATTTCCGCCCCATGATTTTTCATATGCATTCGTACTTGAAAACTCTATTTTGCTCTGCCATCTGTTTCCGGCTTCCCTGGGGATCATATTTATTACCCCTGACTGTACATTACCATATTCGGCGCTAAAACCACTCGTATAAACCTCGACCAGATCAAGTCCGGCAGCAATCGGATTATATGCGCTTGAACCTGTAAGCGGATTGATGATCTCGGCTCCGCCGACCAGATAAAGCGCCTCTCCGGTTCTGCCCCCTCTGAAATGGCCGCCATCGGCATCCGCTTGCAGGGAAAGAATGTCATCCACCTGAGATATCCCCGGTAAGTTTTTGACTTGAGCCACATCATAGGACTGTCTGGTCGCCGTCAAATCCACTTCAATTTTGTCCGATCTATAGGCGGTCACAGTTATTTCTTCGCCGGTGAGCACCGTGCTTGTCAATTCAAAATCAATCCATGTGGTTTTGTCTACAGATACGGGAACTTGGGTTTTTACTACTTTGTTGTATCCCATAATCGTTGCGCGCAAATCATATATGCCGGGTGGGATGTTGATGATGAAATATTCACCGTTGACGTCTGCCGCAGCACCCATCGTCGTACCGATAATCTGGATATTGGCGCCGGGTAGTGATTCTCCGGTCTTTTTGTCGATGATATGCCCTGCTATCTTTCCGGTTTCACCTGCAAAGAGCTGATGGATGAGGGCAAATAAAAAAAACGCCAACCATGCAAATCGTAAATTCGATAGCATCCTGAGCCTCCATCATATATAACTGATTGCTTGAAATTTATTAGATCCGGCAGGATCGAATTTGATTACATATAAGGTTCTTTTTAATAGTATCTAAACTATATAACAGGATCAACGTAATAACGGTTATCTTTAACCGTTATTTGCGGGGTATATTACCGTTAAATGCTATCTTTTTTAGTCAAGTCCGAATTGTGGTGTAAATTCTATCCTTTTCAAGTACCAGTGACAATCAGGGCCTGTATCAAAAGGGTTAATAAAAAGAATTGATAATCCAACGATATCAAAATCTGTGCAAAAATATTCGTTATCACTTGAGATGTAAGGCCGGCTAAAACCGCAGAGGACGCTGAGAAAAACAGAGCGATTTACAGGGATAAAATGCCAAACAAAAATCAACATAAAACGCGAAT
>WJMF01000013.1 GCA_014728085.1 Candidatus Zhuqueibacterota bacterium | reverse complement strand
GGAAAGTTCCGACAAACGGTCGATATTTGTTTTCCAGTTCGGATAGAGCAGGTCAGTAACATTATCGGGCCGGAACGCCGGTACCACGCGTCCGTTCCAGTCGCTTTCCGCAATCTTTTTATGGTGCTCCAGGGTATCGATGGGGGAATCTGTGGTGCTCAACACCTCGATGCCAAAGCGGTCGAACATGGCCCGTGGCAGATTCTCCGGTTTGCCCAGCGTTTCGATAATCTCGTCGTAAATTTCCATGGCCGTTTCGCTGTTGAGCCGTTTGGTTACACCGAGAATATCCACAAGCTCGTGTTTGAGCCACATCGACGTCGGTGTTCCATAAAATAGATAAAAATGATCAGCAACAATCTGCCAGATTTTGCGGTGATCGCTCTCGGTTTCGCCGCCATCAACGCGCGGAATGCCCAGACTCTCCATAGGAATGCCCTGAGAATAGAGCATGCGAAATAAATAATGATCCGGAATGACCAGCAGCTCTGTCGGATCCGGAAAGGAGATATTCTCAGCCAGCAAACGCGGATCCACGTGTCCATGCGGACAAACCAGCGGCAACTCTTTGACCATATCATATAAATGACGGGCAGTCCCTTTTTCTTCCTCATTTGAACTAAAATATCTATCCGCTTTTAGTTTCAATTCATTCTCTTGGCTCATGCCACCTCCTTTTATAATATTTTCAAATATAGATCTCTCGATTGCATTACAGGACTCTGTTTTTCCCGGCGTTCTCAGCGGTTATATCTTTTTTGAACAAAACCTTACAGGAGAAAATGCAAAACGATTATCACCTCATACTTTACTATTCCTCTTTGTATTAGACACCATTATCATGGCGAAAAAACAATCTCTTCAATCTCCTCAATCGTCAGGTCCTCGCCCGCCCTGTTTTTTCTCATCAACGTTAGTATAGCGTCAGCTTTTTTGGGCTGATCCAACCGCATATAGATACCATATAATTTACTCAACGCAAAGGTAAAATCGGGGTCTTTTTTCAGAGCCAGGTAAAACTCTTCGATGGCTTTATCGATTTTGTTGCGACTCAGATAAATATTGGCCAGTTGATAGTGCGGTTCGGGGTACCGGTCGGTTATCTGTATGGCTTTGCGGTAATAGAGTTCGGCTTTTCCCAAAAGCCCCCGGCTTTCGAACCAGGTAGCCATCTCGTTGTACAACCTGAAAGGTGAGGATGACTGTTTCACTTCATTCAGATAAAATTTTTCATAGTCGGACCACTGTAGATTGCGGGCAATCGTGCGGGCGCCGCATAATAAAACGACCAGCAGTAAAATTGCAATGCCTGCGCTGCGCTTGTTTTTTATCAGCTGATTGAGACCCACAGAGATGAATAGCAATGCAGAGATGATGGGAATATAGAGCCAGTGTTCGCGATAGAGAGCTGTCTGCGGAATAATGCCGCTATAGGGAAGCAAAGCCATTAAAAACCAGCCGAGAGTAAAAAACAATAATGGCCGTTTTTTGATGACTGTAATTGAAATAAAGAAAAACAATATCAAAATAATACCGGCGACCGCTCCGAGACGGTTCAGATCCGTAAAAGCAATATTGGATTTTACATAAGAGAGCTGTAGCGGCACAAAAATCAGGGCAACATATTTCCAGAGAATATTGATAAACGTTACCAGTCGTACCCAATAATGCTGAAAATACAGATTCTCAAATTCCGAACAAAAGCCGGGAACATTTGCGGACAAGACATTATATTTTAAAACAATAAAGCCAATTGCAAAAAGAGCGGTGGCGATAAGGATCAGCGGTACCGGACGATGCAAAGGATGTTTGTGTTCATACCTGATATAGAGGGTGATGATCAGGCTTAGAGGCAGTGCAATAACCATTGTCTCTTTGCTGAAAAAAGCCAAAACAAAAAACAGGATCACGCCCAGGCCCGTATATAATCGGGTTTTCTGATGATCGGCAAAAATAAATTTTACAAACAAAATCAATCCGGCCAGCAAAAACGCAGTGCCGAGAAGGTCGGCAAAGGCCGAAATATAGCTCACCGTCTGGGTCAGGGCCGGGTGAACGGCGAAAAGCATTGCGGTTATAAACGCAGTTCTGTCATCAAAGCGCAAGTTCCTGAGCAGTAAAACAACGAGAACTGTGTTCAGGAAATGCAAGAGCATAGAATAAAAATGATAAGGGATTGGAGTTTCACCAAAAAGTGAATAAATCAGCGCAAAGACAAGCTGTTGATTGGGACGATAGGAATAATCACCGGCACTCCCCTGCAATTCGTCGCCCGATGTATAGATTTTTGCAATGTCCAGTTCTTTGACCGGCTGATTTTGGAGAATATAGCGTTCATCCTGAAAGAGAAATGGTCCATTGACCATCCAGAGATAGCAGATAAAAGTTAGAAAAAAAAGAGTTGCAACCGCCTTAAATGGCGATTGCGCCACATTATCGATCAACGATTTCATTTTTCTTCCTCCTGATGTCCCGAGCAATATCCACTGCTTTTCCGGTCTGTATACAATTAATTTCCCTGTACTTTATGCAAAATTGATTCAGCTTTATTCAAATCCTCCGGCGTGCCGATATCGAGAAATTGGGCATCGGCAAACCTGCAGCCGTAGAGCCCCTTGCCGACCCATTGCGGAAAAATATCGCGCTCAATAGAGAGT
>WJMF01000089.1 GCA_014728085.1 Candidatus Zhuqueibacterota bacterium | reverse complement strand
TGCGCATACTGTGATAAAAGCATTTGAATTTGTTTTTGTTCCGAACAATCTGAGATTGACTCGATTTCTAATGTATGCACTGGTGAATACAAGAGAATGTATTTCTTTTTATGAATATTTGCCAGAATTAAATTTACTGCTCCCGTTTCCAGGCGAATACGAGCATAGGATTGATCATCGAAAGGTCTGCAAAGCGCACATACGTCAAGATATATGCTTTTCATAGAAAAACTCGGTTTAATTTCCTTTTCTATTTATAATAACCAATAGTTGCGATATATTCAATACTAAAAGTGTGTTATCCTTTGAGAAACCAGTTTGTGAAATAAGAATATTTACAATTTCTTTGGAAATGTTGCCTGGGCTACTATTATGAAAAATTCAGGATAGCCGTTAGTGTCAAGGCCTACGATACTCCCCACCCCAGGCTTATTTATATTTCCCACCTTTTGTGTCAGAAGGCACTAAAAGTGTACCACCCGGGGGCAGTTCAAACGATGCCACGCAAGTGCTCATTAACAAAGGACAGTCTATAAAGCGTCCAATTTTAATTTGATTGATCGACTGTAGAGCTCTTTGCTAAAAGATAGCGAGGCGCGATCATGCCCGGGGCCAGACATCGGATCCGTTTTAAAAGCCCCGAACGAGTATTTATATACGGATCATCCCCTACCCCTATAATATAGTTGCCGCATTTTGCTATTAAGGTATAAATGAATAAAATAAGGTTTTTTCCGTCTACCTGGAGATTTATCCGACCGCAAACCTTACGGCGATCACCGCAAGAGATGATTTTCCGACATGACCAGCCTGACCGGCCCGAGCAAGCCGGACGGCATCAGCGGCGAGGATTTGTCGAATTTGGTAATATTGGTCTGCGCATAGCGCTCCTCTTCCGGCAAAAAGCAATCGCCAATAAGGCGGTTGGGCCAGAGGTTGGTGATCTCGATTTCGAGGTCATTGGAACCGGCTCGAATCAAATCGGTTATATCGACGCGAAAGGGCCGCTTCCACAAAATAGCGGCAAATTTGCCGTTGACCCTTACCTCGGCAATATTCTTCACCCTGCCCAGATCAAGACAGCAAGATCGGTCAACCGATACATATGCGGCCGGCAGATCGATTGTTTTTCGGTAAAGCGCCGTACCGGAAAAATACCTGATACCGGGATCGGATGATCGGGTCCATGTCTGAAGTGTCTCAAACACAACAGATGCCGGCGCCCCCCAACCGTGGGGAAATATAAGCTCCCAGGGACCGGTGATCGCCACCGGATCGGGGATGGTATCGACATTGATTTGTGCAACGGTTTTACGGCCGCTTTTGACCTCATATCGCCCCGCCCGCCATGCCTGTAAAGACATTTTTCCACTTTTACCAATTGCGAATTTTGCCGGTGCAAAATCAGGTACCGGCTCGCCGGGTTCAGCAAAGAGATCACGGCCGTTGCGCTGCAGGGTTACCGAATAGGCTGTTTTCGCTTTGGAACGAAAAACGATAAATCGCGATCCATAGGGCTCCAGACGAAGCGGCATGCTCACCAGGCCCTCTTCAACGCTGAATAATACCTGCCGTTCCGTTTCACCGCTTGCCGGATTCCAGACCTCCGGAATCTTGTCGACTCTAAAGCGGCATTCCGCTTCGCGCCAGTCGCTGTTGCGGTTGATGACAAAGTAAATATCCGTATCATCCACTCTGCGATGGATAAAGTCGAACAGGGTGCCTTCCTGGCGGCTTTTATAATCAAAATCGGGTAAGACGCCGTCCGAAAGCAATATTCGACGCAACGGCCGGTTCCAAAACACCCTGCCCTTGCCGTACGAATGCGCTTTGATCGAATAGCCGTTACATTGTCCCCACATCGCTGCGGACAGGGCTTTGACGAGAGAATCGCACTGCGGATAGTTTGCCAGTCCGGGCGATTTTAACGGTCTCGGCCCCACAACCGTGGCGCCGGATTTGACCCAGCCGGCGAGTTTCTGCAGCACCGCCGGCCGAATACGGTTCTGCTCAGGAAGCACCAGAATGCGATAGCTCATGCCGTCGGGAAGCACAAAGCGGCCGTTGTCGAACGACATGCGCTGCAGCAGCACTTCGGTATTGATCATGTCATAATCGTAACCAAATCCAAGCGACGGGTCGATCGATTTGAGCGGCACAAAATTGGGCACATCATCGCCGTAATAATAGCAGACATCGGCAACAAAAAGTCCCTGCTGCAGCAAAAACTGGCATCTCGACAGATACCCGGTCCAGGCGGGCGCTTTTTCCCACCAGGTGACATTGGGATTGATGTGGGTACCGGCAAAGGATTCAAAACCGGGTTTACCGAAATCCGGCGGCGAACAGGAAAACTGGTGAAAAAAGATGCGGTTTACCCCTTCGCAAAAGACACGATCCGCCACCGGTTTGAGGTCCCATGGATCTTTCTGCCATTGCGGGCCAATGGTGGTAAATCCCTCGGCATTGACCAGCTTTTTGCCGTAAATATGCGCCGCAGAGGCGGCCTGCTTTCCGAAGAGACGGTCCTGGTCCCTGATGCGATGCGTTTGCGATCTCGCCCAAAACTCACCCATGGGGATATCATTGCGTCCCAGACAGAGCAGAGCATCGATAGGGGCTGAATGCGGTCCGCCCGACTCGGGATGAATTTTCAGACCATAACCATGCGCCAGCTCGGCGAATCTCGCATAGTGATTGTCGGCAATACAATCACCAATGGTCCTGCGCACATCGGCCAGAAAGCGATTGGAGATGTCGCGGCTATCGACGATTTTCCCCGCCAGCACCGCCAGATACGGGGTCATATCATAACCGCGCCGTTGTCGAAATTCCTCTCTGAATTTAGCCGTCCAGCTCACCGGCCCCATCTCCCAGCTGTCGGTGTGCAGATATTTTAACGACTTTCCCAGCAAATCGCCTGCATCCGCAAGAAGCGTGTCCACCACGGTGTTGAAATAGAATTCCAGTGGGCCCGAATCGAGATGATCGATGGAAAGACCGTCCCATCCGGCATTATTGGCCTGTACGTGGGCACCGGT
>WJMF01000088.1 GCA_014728085.1 Candidatus Zhuqueibacterota bacterium | reverse complement strand
GTACCGATATAATTGCCAAAAACTCGATTGTGATCGGCATCAGAAGAAGCCAGGTGTATACCATATCGTTGAAAACCGCTGATGATCAGTCCATTGATTGTATTTTGGCTGGATTCAATTTTCAAACCATACCAGCCGTTGGCGAGACCGGTTCCCCTGAGCATGATCTCCGGTCCATGCGCATTGGTATCTCCGGCAAAATCCGCTTGGGATCGGCCGTCAATGACCGTGCCGCTATCGGTAAGAACCGGCAGCAGCGTTCGCGGCGAAATGGTCCATACGGTTCCGTTAAATCTTGTGTCTGATTTAGGCAACTCGAACAGAATGGTATCCGGGCCGGCCTGTTCATTGGCCTTTTTCATGGCCCAGCGCAAGGTCCCATAGCCCTCATCGTCCGTATGCGTTACAACCAGGTTTTGCAGAGAATAGGGACGCGAAAATTCCGAGGTGGTGCCCTCTGCATCGGTTGCCGTGGCGGTAATCATACTACCCCGGGTTGCCCCTGGCCAGGTAAAATAACCCTGATCGTCAGCATGTACGAAACCATGATAAAATTTTCCTTCATCGTCCGGACCGCTGAAAATTTCCACCTGACTGTTTGCGGGGGCGACTCCGCGAATGGGATCGATAGCGGTAATCGATGGAATATTGGGAGGTGTTCCACTCCAATATTCCTGTTTGATACCCTCTATACCATTTCGAAAAATACTGTTTTGAGTAATGGTATTTCCCACTATTTGTGGGTTGGATAGATAGACGCCATTCATCAGGTTATAGGCGATTACATTATCCGGTCCTATCTTGTTGTTCCTGGCTTTGTTGTGGATATGGATACCGTGCTCACCATTGGGTAAAAGATAAGTTTCATCCAGGCCGATACCGATATGGTTACCGATAATCTGGTTATTCCGGCTCTCCGAGTTTTGCACATAAATACCGGATTCAAGGTTACCGGATATGATGTTACCCAGCCCTGTCGATATTCCCCCTATGAATACTGAATCGGCATTAATCAGGGCAACACCTCTCCTGTTCGGCATGGCGATTTCAGTCGCTCTGTTTGTACCGATAAAATTGTTGTATATGCGAACGTGCCGCGAGTCGGAGATTTTAATACCATCGCCTTTGTTATAACAGATGATATTGCTCTTTTCAGGGTCAAGACCACCGATGTCGATATGTTCCGATGAATAAATCTCGATACCATTCACCTGGTTGCCATAGTTTTTCTCCATGGTGACGTCTGTACCCAGAATATTTCCGATGATAGTCGTGCTGTCAGAATGAACGGTACAGGCAACTCCCGATCCCCCATTCGCCGCAATGATGTTTCCGGGTCCTATCAAGTTTCCAACGGAACCGTTGAGCCAAATTCCCGAGCCATTACCCAGCGTATCCTGTCCGGATGGCAGGAGACCGATCAGGTTTCCCTGAATCCGGTTGTAATGGCTGTATGTGAGCAAAACCGCTGCCTGTCCGTTACCGCTGATGACATTCGCCTCCCCATTCGACAATCCACCGATGACGTTATGATGGCTGTGGTGAAGCTCCAAAGCTTCCGTCTCGAATTGAGATGGCCGGCCGCCGGCGATATCATAACCGAGATGGCACCCATAAATTTGATTATGATGACCGTAAACTTTGATCTGACCATATTGAAAATCATAAATAGCAAGATGCCGGATGGTATTGTTTGAGCTGGAAATTTCAAGTCCGCTAACCAGACCGGTCTCAGCTCCGCTCACGCAGATTTCCGGGCCATCCGGATTGGTATCCTCGCCGATAAATTGAGCTTGTGTACGACCATCGATAATCAGGTCATCATCTGTTACTCCCAAGGTTTTCTCAAATGACGTGATTGTCCATACACCGGCTGCTTCATTATACCCCGGATCCGTTTTGGGAATTTGAAAAATAATTTCATCCGGACCGGCGTGCAGGTTTGCATCGACAACCGCCTGGTGAAAGGATCCGGTGCCTGATTCCAGCGTATTGGTAACGATGAATACATCGGAATAAAGCAGCTGCGGTGCTATGATCATAGCGAGCAGCAAAAGAAAAAAACAACGGTTCTTCATGGCATTTCCCCTTTACAGGTTAACATATTAAAAGAGGCTGTTACTTGATTCAATAATCCCTGGATAAATACAATTTATAAAAAATAATAGTTATAAACGCTATTGGCAAGGGAAAAGATATTTTTTTTATCCTGTGTTATAACCGTGGCGATATCTGTCAGCCCGATCTGCGGTCATGATGATTCTCACCGGATACAGCATCGATATTTAAATAATCAGGGTCAAAACGCTGCGGCACCTAAAAAATCAAGACTGGACTCTTTCAACCTGGATGCGTATATTGACGGCTGTTCAATAGAATATGACAATGTAACGAAAAGCTTTCACGTGCTGCTGATTTATCCACCTATATCAAAACCGTGCGAACCGCCTGCCGGGATTGCCCGGCTTGCGGGGGCTTTGCAGCTCTATAAGGTGCCATACCGCCTTATAGACGCAAATATAAATGCGGTCCGTTATATATTGCACAAAACAAATCCGAAACAAGGGGAAAAACTCTTTCAGGAATTGCAAAATCCGGCTTTTTATAAGAATCCGGATCAATACAGGAATAGTGTCATGAAAATCAATAAAAAGCTCGACCACTATTCCAGGCCCTATAACGCTGTCCTTAGCCTGAAAAACCTGCGCCACCAGCAGCTGCGACCGGTGCGAAAACAGGATCTGATTCAGGCGTTTGAAACACCGGAGCTCAATCCCTTTTATGATTATTTCAAAAATGATCTATTGCCACAGTTGAAAGCGTATTCAGATCGCGATATTGCCATTTCATTGATTTATCTCAGTCAGGCGCTTACCGCCTTTTCGCTGATCGGATTGATCAAAAAAGAGATCGCCGATTGTCGCATCATTGTCGGAGGGGGATTGATGTCGACCTGGATGAGCCATCCCAACTGGGACCATCCCTTTAAAAACATCATTGATATAACCGTTTCAGGACCGGGGGAAGCCGCTCTGCTTTCGCTTTATCATAAAACAATATCAAAGAAACCATTCTATAAACCCGATTATTCGCAACTCTTTGATAACAACTACCTGGCGCCGGGACGGATTTTGCCCTATGCAGCATCTGCCGGATGCTACTGGCGAAAATGCACCTTTTGCCCGGAAAAGGCGGAAGAGAACCGCTTTCTGCCCGTACCGCACGATCAAACCCTGCAAACGCTGCGATCTTTCGAACCAGCCGGCCTGGTTCACTTTCTCGACAATGCCATCAGTCCGGCTCTGCTGCGCCGTATCGCACAACATCCTTTGAACAACGCCTGGTATGGCTATGTCCGCCTTGATCGACTGTTGCTGGACCCCGATTTTTGCGTCGCCCTGAAAAAATCGGGATGTGTTATGCTGCAGCTGGGCCTCGAATCCGGAGACCAAAAGGTGCTGGATCAGATGCAAAAGGGGATTGAGTTAAAAAATGCTTCCCGCATCCTCCACAACCTGCGCCGGGCCGGTATCGCTATATATTGCTATCTTCTTTTCGGTACCCCTTACGAGTCATATGAATCAGCACAAAAAACCATGGCATTTGTCGCAGATCATGCCGATTGTATCGATTTCGTCAATCCGGCGATATTCAATTTACCCATATTTAGCAAAATGGCGCAAACCCTGACCACAGAGCCCTTTTACAGCGGCGATCTTTCCCTTTACGTCAATTTTGAGCATCCCTTCGAATGGCATCGCGGCAAGGTGCGGCAATTTCTCAGCAAAGAATTTCGCAAACATCCCGGGATTGCACCCATTATGCAACGCGTACCGCCGGTGTTCACCTCCGGGCATGCGCCGTTTTTTGTCATGAAACCATAAGGACATATCTACGTATCTATATTATTATTGGATAAAAATTCGATGTGAACAGGATCACAGACCATACAGATAAAAAAAACAAACCGGACTTGATATTCCGGAAAAGCATCAAACACCACAGAGGTTAAGCGGTAAAATTTCAATTGTAACCAGATGATTGTTTTTTAGTTTCAAATTCTGAAAAATAGGAGAAATTAGAAATGAAAAAAATTTTCAAGAATAGCCACTTGATATCTCTTGCTGTTGCCTTCATCCTGTTGGGCCTGGCTTGCTCCGGCGGGAAACATACTGAGCCGCCTCTGAATCCTGCCAACATGGATACGACCGTTTCACCAGGAGAAGATTTTTTCCAATACGCCAATGGTAGCTGGATTGCAAACAACCCTATACCGGATGAATATAGCCGCTATGGTTCTTTCGAAAAATTGACCGAGGAAAATTATGAAAAATTGAAAACACTGTTTAAACAGGTTGCCGGTTCTGATGCTGATAAAGGCAGCATAGAGCAAAAGATAAGGGATTTTTACAACACGGGTATGGATTCGGCAAAAATCGAAAAAGAGGGGATTGCCCCTTTAAAGGCTGAATTTGAAAAAATCGACAATCTGCAAAACAGCAAAGCGGTACAAAATCATCTTGCCTATATGCACAGCCACGGCGTCTATCCCGGATTTTACATCTTTGCCTATGCCGATGAAAAGAATAGCGAAATGGTGATCGCTCAACTCATGCAGGGCGGACTGGGCCTTCCGGATCGCGACTACTATACCAGCAATGACGGACGCTCAAAAGAGCTGCGCAAGGCCTATACCGACCATCTGAAGAAAATGTTCTCTCTACTCGGTGATAGCCGGGATGTCGCAGAGCGCAACGCGGCAACGGTTATGGGCCTGGAAACCCGCCTGGCCATAGCTTCCATGACCCGGCTTGAACGCCGCGATCCGCACAAGACTTATCATAAAATGAACTTGATAAAACTGCAACAAATGACACCCGATTTTAGCTGGCAAGTCTATTTTAATGGTATCGGTCTCAACGACCCCGGTGATCTTAACGTGCGCCAGCCGCAATTCTTCACCGAGCTCGGTGAAATGATGAACGATGTAGAACTTGACGACTGGAAAACGTATCTGCGCTGGCATTTGCTCAACAGCACGGCCTCTTGTCTGAGCCCGGAGTTTGTCGAGCAGAATTTCGAATTTTACGGCAAAGTGCTTTCCGGCAAAAAAGCCCTGCAGCCACGCTGGAAACGGGTGATGAACGCCACCAGCAGCGCTCTGGGGGAAGCGGTGGGACAGCTCTATGTCAAAAAATATTTTCCGCCAGCAGCCAAAGAGCGCATGCTCGATCTGGTCGGAAACCTCAAAGTATCGCTCGAAGAGCGTATCGAAGCCCTCGACTGGATGGGTGGCGAAACCCGAAAAGCAGCCCTGAGCAAACTGGAAACAATGAATGTTAAAATCGGCTATCCCGACAAATGGATCGATTACTCGCCGCTCGAGATCAAAGCCGATTCCTATATTCTCAACGTTATGCGCGCCGACTATTTTAATTTCCGGCGCGACATGGCCAAAGTCAATAACCCGATAGACCCGAATGAATGGCACATGAATCCGCAAACCGTCAACGCATACTATAGTCCGACCAGCAATGAAATCGTCTTTCCGGCCGCCATTTTACAACCGCCGTTTTTCAATATGACAGCAGATGATGCCGTCAATTACGGCGCCATCGGTGTGGTGATCGGGCATGAGATGACACACGGATTCGACGACCAGGGCCGCCAATACGATGTCGACGGGAATTTGCGCGACTGGTGGACGGAAGAGGATGCAAAGCGCTTTGATCAGCGCGCACAAGTTCTGGTGGATCAATACAACCGCTTCTCCGTATTCGACACCCTGCATGTGGATGGCAAACTCACCCTGGGGGAAAACATTGCCGATTTGGGCGGTCTTACTATTTCATATCAGGCCCTGCAAAAAGCCCGGGAAGAGAATCCGCAACCGAAGACGATCGATGGATTCACCCCGGCGCAGCGCTTTTTCCTCGCCTATGCCCAGGTGTGGCGCCAGAGCATACGGCCGGAAGAGCTGCAGCGCCGGTTGAAAGAAGATGTGCATTCCCCCGGCCGTTTTCGCACCAATGGTCCGGTTGCCAACATGCCGGAATTCCACGCCGCTTTTAACGTCAAACCCGGCGAGGCGCTGTATAAACCGGAAAACGAACGCGCGATAATCTGGTAACAAAAAGGTGCGACGCACGTGAGTTACGGAAACCAACATAGCATTAAACCCATTCCGCTGTACATAGTGCTCGTGCGTCGCACCTCTTGCAGGATTTCAAAGCCGGCCAAGTCCGAACCTCACAAAACTTCAACATACGAGCCACCCAGCCACCAAGTGTAAATTGAATGATGTTCTCAGTGTCTTTGTGGCTCTGTGCGAGTTCAGTTTCTCAGCACCGAAATCGGTTCCAGCC
>WJMF01000087.1 GCA_014728085.1 Candidatus Zhuqueibacterota bacterium | reverse complement strand
ATGTTGCTCTAAAGGTTGCCGTGTCGGAATGCTTCAAGCACCCGACGCTGTTCTGCCAGTCACTCCTCTGTTCTGGGGGGTGTTGTGCCTTGTTGCTCATGCATAGATGCCTGATGAATACGTGGCGATACCGAGCTGTGTATTTTATATGCCAAACCAGGGTTGCGAATTCAGACTGCTAACCTGAAAATCAAGAGCAAAGCCCTTACCCCGCCAAATTCCCAATTTATGTAAATGAACAAACGTTGAATCTTAATTCAATCTCTGGGTGATATTTAACTGATTTTTGTCTCTCTTTTCATCAAAGATATAATTTGTACTAAAAATGTCATCTCCGTAAAAATTATCATGACCAAAGACCGGCATCACTTCAACACGGTCTTGAGCCAGAATCGAAATTTTATAGGCCAGATACTGGGCGATTGACTGCGTCTTTGGATCCTGTTCCGATAAAAAGAGGCAGTTCAGCTTTGATAAAAGCCTGGCGCTGTGTCCGTCATCCGGAATCGCGCCGATGACCGATAAATTCGGCAGTATGGGTAAAAAATATTTGTGTACATATCTAAGGAGAAACTGATAGGTTGTCGGTTCTTCAAAACGATTTACCACAATCCGGGGAGCAAACATTCTCAGAGCCATTCTGAGCTCCTGTCGTTTGTGGTGTTCCAGTTGCTGCAAGAATTGGTTCACCTCTTCAAAGGTATGTGCCCAGGCTCTGCTTTGTTTCACTCTGCCGCTCAGGAGGCTGAACTGATTTACCTTTTCCGGAAACATATGCTCGATCAGGCGAAAGATGGCGGCTTTTAAAAACAGAGCCAGCTCATCCAGAGTATCCAGACTGGGATTGATGACGATGATCGGATAATCGGATATGAGGAAAAAATCCAGTGTGTCGTGGGAAAGGCTTGGATTTAAATCGAGCAAAATGTGACGATACTTGTTTTCCGCATCGAATATGGGTGCCTGGATAGTATTGCGGACTATATAGTCGAGCGATTCGCAGAACTGCGGATGGATGGCGCCATAGAGATTATCCAGGGAAACATCCCGGCGGTGATCAAAATGATGATCGTGTGGTGCCCTGGCCAAATCCGTGTTAAGCATATGCACAAAATGCCCGCGCATCGCACAATAACCGCCGATTGCAGCCGTCAGGGTGGTTTTGCCGGATAGCATCGCATTGCCAGCAACGGCCCACAACCTCGTCGGTATGGCGGCCTGATTGAATTTTACGTCCGGTGTATCCAAAGGTTGTCGGGTTTCTCCTTTGATTAATATTAACCTCTGTTCCTGCTGTATCACTTGCAATCCGTGTGCCAAAGGAGATTTTTGAAAAGCTGTGCTTCCAACTTGCTGTTAATCCTGGTATTATATTCTTCGAGCGAAAAGCGGACCGGGATGGACTCGTCAGAAATATACGACATGATGCAGGGAATCATCACTATTTATTGACACAATGTTCTGTATTTACTGTTTTTAAATTACATTTTTCAAGTATTGCAAAATACGACATCTGCCGCAAAATGCGGCATCATGATAGAGGTGGGATGAAGGAGAAGAGCGTTTTGTAAAGCATTTATCGCTTGTGGAGTCGCAACTCCGGCCTACTCTTTGATTTCATATCGCTTTAATTTTCTCAGGAGCGTATCCCGATGTATGCCGAGCATATTGGCGGCAAGGCTTTTATTCGAATTGGCGAGGTGTAAAACATATTGGATATGCTGTTTCTCCAACTCGGACAGCTTTAGAGAGGTTTGTTCTGAAGGGCTTTCAGGGCCGGTCGATTCGGGATCGATAATATGCTGCGGCAAATCAAATGACTTCAGTTCCGAGCCGTCACAAAGAGCTATGGACCTTCTGATGGTGTTGGCGAGTTCACGTACATTACCCGGCCATGAATAGGACTGCAACATATTGATGATGGCTTGAGAAATTTTGATCTTTTTCAGATTATATTTATGTGCGAATTCGTCGGCAAAATGCCTTGCCAATAGCGGTATATCCTGGGGAATTTCGCGCAATGGCGGCATGGAGATTTGCACGGCATTCAGGCGGTAGTATAGATCCGAACGAAAAGATCCGTCTTTTAAAATATCATTTATATCTTTATTGGTAGCGGAAATCAATCTAAAGTCGACTTTGATACTTTTATCCGAACCCAGAGGATGGTACTCTTTTTCCTCCAGTACTCTGAGCAGCTTAACCTGCATGGAAGGTTTCATGTCGCCGATTTCGTCGAGGAATAGCGTTCCTCCGTCAGCCTGAGCGAATTTACCAATTTTGCTGTTCCGCGCATCGGTAAAGGCGCCTTTGCGATAACCGAATAATTCGCTTTCCAGAAGGGTATCGGGCAAAGCGGCGCAATTGATCGGAACAAAATTTTTCCGGGCTCTTTCTCCGGCGTAATGAATCGCTGTTGCCGCCAGTTCTTTGCCGGTTCCGCTTTCTCCGAGTATTAAAACGGGAAGATCCGTATTGGCGATTTTGGAAATGAGTTGACCGATGTTTTTAATGCGTTCGGTGTTTCCCAGCAATGCCTTGCCGGCCGGAACGCCGCTGATAATGTCTGAAGATGCCTGTTGCGGGGATTTGTCGATTTTTTCGAAAATTTCATGGATTTGTACCAGAAGATCATTCATAATGATCGGTTTCATGATATATTGATAAGCACCGAGCTTCATCGCTTCCACCGCGTCCTGAATCGAAGCATACCCTGTCATCATGATAACATAGGTGTCATTGTTTTGGCTCTTGATCTTACGCACCAGCTCCATTCCCGAGTTTTTCGGCATCTTGACATCTGTGAGCACGATATCAATATCATAGCGTTCAAGATAATAAAGAGCCCTGGTAGCGGAATCCGCTGTAAGACAAGGAATTTTTTCGAGTTCCAGCACATCTTTAATTGCGCGCAGACAATTTTTTTCATCATCGACCACCAGTATTCTGGCTTCGGTGTGCATCATATTTTCAACCTTTCAATACTCAGGTTTGAATAAAATCGTTGTCATTATCTTCTCTAAAAGCCGGAAAGTGCAGCGTAAAGGTGGTCCCTTTATTTACCTGCGACCTCACATCAATTGAACCGCTGTTGCGTTCGATCGCAGAGTGTACCAGTGAGAGACCGAT
>WJMF01000012.1 GCA_014728085.1 Candidatus Zhuqueibacterota bacterium | reverse complement strand
GCCAGGCTTAGAACATGCGGTGTGCCCAGCTGCCAGGCAGCCGCACTTGCGGCAGGCTCGAGATGATCGGACATATCAAACTGTTTTTCCCTGGCAGACCCAAACCAGCCGGCCAGGGCCGGTGTTTTGTTGAAATGCTTTTTATTCACGTACAATCCCGCCACACCGCCGGGACCGCTGTTGCAGTACTTGTAGGTACACCAGCAGGCAAAATCGACCTGCCATTCGGACAACGCATGCGGCACAGCACCGACGGAATGCGCACAATCAAAGCCGATGACAATGCCGCGCCTGTGAGCCTCTTTTGTCAGCCGGGCGATATCGAGCAGCTGACCGCTGCGATACAACACCGACGGCAAAAAAACGAGAGCGACATCCTCCGTCATGGCATCGATAACCTTTCCTTCATCCAGAAATCCATCATCCGGATTTTCCACCTCTATCAAATCCGCTTTCGCATCAAAACCTCGTAATTGCAGCTGGCTTTGAATGGCGTATCTATCGGTGGGAAAAGCATTTTTTTCAATCAAAATTTTCCGTCTTGTTCCCCGCGGTGAATAAAAGGATGCGACGAGGGCGTGAATATTGACCGTTGTTGAGGAATGTAAAATAACCTCTTCGGATTCGGCCCCGACGAGGGGGGCAAATTGTCCGGCCAATGTTTCAGCATAGTAGAACCACGGTTTTTCCGCTTTCATCCAGCCGTTAATGCCCAGTCGTTTCCATTCATCCACGATGCGTAGCAGGCTTGCCTCAGCATCCCTGGAGAGCAAACCGAGAGAATTGCCATCCATATAGATTTCGCCGGGATGAATATAGAAACGATCGCGACTATGGCGCAGCGGATCGCGCGCATCCAGCTCCAGTGCATATGTTTTATCAGTGTTATGATCGTTGTTCATGGGGTCGTCGTTTTCCCCTGGTTTAAAATTCGTATAACACCGGGCAAGGCCCGCTCGACCCAGGCGGCATACATCTTTCCCGACGGATGCAGACCGTCTTCAGCAATCAGGGAAGGGTCCTCCAATGCCTGACGGGAAACAGGCGTGACATCGACATAGAGAATACCGCGCTTGCAGGTTTCCTCGCGATTGACGGCATTGTATTGATCGATCTCCCTGGCGATTTTTTCGCGGTCCCATGATGCGGCAAATGGGGTCACCCCCCAGTCCGGGATAGATAGCACGAACACCTTTTCGGCCTTTCCGCCGGCAAAATCGACAGCCTGCTGCAGCAAGGCGCAGAACTCGGTGCGATAGGTATCGACATCGCGTCCGCGATATTGGTTATTGACGCCAATCAACAACGAGACCAGATCAAAAGGGCCGGTAACCCCGCTTGCCGTAATCCCTGCCGCCAGTTCATCCGTGGTCCAGCCGGTTCTCGCAACGATAACGGGATCGCTGACGGAATAGCCCACTTGACGCAGCCTGTTTACCAAAAGCACCGGATATCGCTGCGACGTCTCAACGCTCTCGCCGATGGTATACGAGTCCCCCAACGCGAGGTAAGTGAATCGATTGTTTTCCCGGTTTGACTTTTCGTTTTCCGTTTCTTCTATATTTTCTTGCATGACCAATTTTTCCCTTGCACATCCCAAAAGTAAAATACAAGCAATGAAAATAACCGCTTTAATAAAATGTTTACGCATAAATCCGTTGCACATTTTTGTATAAAATAAAGAAGAAAGAAATATCATTATCGTGTAACCTCGATATTTTTAACCACAGAGCTCGCTGAGAAAAACCCGAAAACCTGGAGCTCAATTTCGTCAGACTTTTGGGTTACAGTTTCCAGGTGCTTAACCAAAGTTCCAACCCTCTTACCCATTCAAAATCACATCTGTCATTTTTTCTATTCTTTTCTCGGCGATTCTTCGCGTTCTCTGTGGTTTTTAAGGCCAAACTCAAAATCACCCGTTGATAAACCAGAAAGCTCGTCAAGCTAGAAACAAGATATTATTGTTTTTTTAGAAAATCAACCAATTCTGTTGATGCTGCTGAATGGGTATAACGCCTTGTGGATTATTTTTACCGGGGTGGAAGGATCTGGAGAAGATAGAGTGTCTGTTGCATCATGAGGGTAAAATGCATCGCCCCGGCAGGTATACATTTTCACCAGGGGAATCTCATTCTTCGATCAGGTGGAAGCGCTAAAGCATCTTATCGACAAAATCCGGAACATCGGCAACAGAGATAAACCGGCTAAAGCGCTTTACCTCACGGCCGTGATAGAAAATCAACAGCGTCGGAACGCTAAAGACGAGATGCTGACCACACAACCATTTTTCATCCTGACAATTTAAAATATGAAAAGAGACCTGATCAAGGGGTTCGAGTGCGGCCTCGAGTTTGGGAAGCAGACTTTTACATACCGCGCATTCCGGAGAGGTGAAATAGCCCAGAAATAACGGATTCTCGTTTAAAAGCTTAAAAAACGCGTGTTCGTCTATCATCTATTCTTACCGGGTTTGTTTATCAAAAGCTGGACTCAGAATCATAATTATTCCAGGATCGGACCGAGTTGAAATGTTGTTTATAATTCTATTGGTTCAGGCTGATCTCATTTCAGATAAAACATTTTCCTGGTTTTGGTATCGTCCTGATGATTTTGATTTACTGCTTTCAAGGTATAGAAATACATTATTTCAATCTTTTCAACCTTAGTAGCCAACCGGATCCTCCTCAATTTACCTTATTACCTTATTCCACCTGGAATCTGATATAAATATAAAATTATTAAAATTTTATCCTCCTCTAAATAAGATCATAAGGTTCAGGTATGGGGGGGATCATTTTGCTGCCAAGGTTGAAAAGAAAAAAAAAGGTTTTCTCTCCTTTTTTTAAAATATTGCTCAATATCATCACAATTCATGAACTGGATATGCTTGTACTTTTCCGTTTATTCCTTTATGCATTTTTGTCTTTCTCGGCGCATCTCTGCAAACTCGGCGGTTTATCTTATCCGCAAGCAAAAACGCAGAGCAGATGCAATAAAATCGCCGCTCCATAAAGTACAGGGATGATGAAGATGAGTCGATCTGTAGGGTGCTTGAATACCATACTTGTTCAACACGGTGCAAAGCATTTGAGCGCTCTCGAGAATCATCTTAACAACATGCTGATCGGCATGGTACTCGGCACATTTCTGAATATCATAGTCAAGGATAAAGATGTTCATTTCATATCATTCCTTTGGCACCCTTAAACAACACCGGTTATTGGCATTATTCGTAAATTTATTGCAATTCCATTTACTCAATTTTACTTGCAATGATCAATTCCCGAAGGGCTTCCGTATCCTCTGCATTCATCATTTTGTCCATGAACGAACTGTTCCTGGCAAGGCAGGCCATGGAAGCAATGGCTTTCAGGTTTTCGTCTCTTTGCGCCACACTGCCGAAAAATAAAAACACAACTTTGATCTTTTTATGCTTTTCCGAAAAACGGATGCCTTCTTTACATCTTGCCAACACCAGGAGCATTTTATCTTTGTCCTTGAGAATAAGATGGGGAACAGCAAAGGAATTTGCAACAGCGGTTGAACAGAGCTTTTCCCGCTCATAGAGCTTTTGCGCAGTTTCCTCTACAGTCATGTCTGTTTGATCCGCAATCGTTTCGGCGGTTATTCGGAAAAAGTCGATAAGGTCCATCGGACCGTCGAGGTCGAGTATCTCCGCTTCAGCAACCAACTGGTCCAGAATCTGTTTTTTGACATTATCCCTTTTGCCCAGGATTTCTTTCAATTCAGACTCTAAAATCCCGGTGGTAAGATCTGCTTGTGTTATCTGTTCCACCAGGTGTAAAAGGGCGTATTCGCTTTCGGACTTTTTTCGTCCGTAAAACCAGTACAGCCCGAGAGAGAATAAAACGAGTCCGAGACTGATTTCAATGGCCTCCAGACCAAGCTCGACGATAAAAAAGGAAAAAAGGAGTATGGAAAACACCTGAGTCCATGGATAAAAGGGAACAGTAAAACTTGGTTTGTAATGGGTTATGTCGCCTTCCCGAAAAATAATGACGGCCAGGTTGGTCAAAACAAATGATGTTAAGATTACTGTAGAAGCTGATTTTACCAGTGTCTGTATCGGAAACAGCAGGGATAAGAAGATAATGATTCCGGTGATGATCACCGACAGCGCCGGTGTATGAAACCTTTTGCTCTGCTTTTGAAAAAGCGAAGGCAATAGCGAATCTCTGCTCAAGCCCAGCGGATAACGGGAGGCGGACAGAATACCGGCGTTTGCTGTGGTAATAAAAGCAAGCAGGGAAGCAATGGAGATAATCACAAAACCCGCAAAGCCCATTGTCAAACGGGCGGCATCAGCCACCGGGGTTGAGGCGCCGGCCAAGGTTTCCGACTCGATAACGCCGGTGATCACGAAAATGATCATCACATATAAAAGCGTTATGATGATAATAGAAGAAAGCATTGCCCTGGGCAGGTTCTTTTTCAGGTCTTTTACCTCCTCTGAAACGCTTGCCACCTTTACAAGGCCGCCGTAGGAGATAAAAATAAATCCTGCTGTAAAAAACACCGAGTTCACACCATGCGGTATAAAAGGGGTATATTTTCCTGGCTGAATGCTACCAATACCAAAGACGATGAATATCCCCAATAAAACAAGGAGACCAGCCACCAGCCAGGTTTGAAAAAAGTTTGCGAATTTCATACCCACGATATTGATAAGAACAAAACCGGCACAGCAAACGATGATCGTAAGAAAAGGGCTTGTACCAAATAATTGCCGAACAGTTTCCGAGATACCGTAAATCGCAAAGGCGCTCTTGAGGGAAAGAGCGATCCAGCCGATGATCCCCGAGACCGTTCCGATCATGGGGCCCAGGCTCCTGTGGATAAAGTAATAATCCCCTCCTGCCTTGGGCATGGCTGTGGCAAGCTCAATGACGCTGAATACACCGACAAGCGCGAAAAGTCCGGCCAATGCGTATGAAATGATGACCCCGGGCCCTGACCTGGCAAAGGCCATTCCGGGAAGGATAAACAGTCCGGAGCTGATCATCGCTCCGGCTGAAACACTGAATATACCGAGGAAGGTGAGTTCTTTTTTCATTTCCAATGCGACTGTTGTGATCAAGAAGGAGAAGCTGAAACGCTATCCCTGCTCAGGGGTGAGGAGAAGGCAAAAGAGCCATTGCTTTTCGGCGAATAGTGTCTTGTAAAATCCACACCAGAGCAGTGCATCTTGCCGATCATCGTAATGATTTCTTGAAAGGTAAGCATATTCTCTGAAAACCACAACCCTGTCTTCATTCATCAGCAGAGCGAATTTGAACTTTTTTTACTTTGTGGTTGATCAATTCTGACTGTAAAATGCAGTGTTGCGTTTAAACTGTGTTTTCACAGATGCTGAAAAACGGGTAACCGGAGAAACCTCGTTCTCCTCAAAATTTTTCAGGGTAAAATCGGGTGCCTCTGTATTCAAATCCACTTTGACCATAAACAACTTCTCTGATCCATTGTTTGTCCCGGGCCCGCGCCTGGACCCGGTTGAAAGGCAAAGCCTCCCTAAAGGGTTACCAGTCAGAGACTGGTAACCAGAGGAATAGTATCATTTTTCTTCATCTTCTTTGCGATCTTTGCGGTTTGCTGCGTTTCTCCCCTGATCGGGCCGGATTGAATTGTTGTTCATAATGAATAATGACGCAAAGAGATCTAATTTTTTCCTCCTTGCATTTCCATTTGGGATAAAAACGGCGTTTGTAAGAGAGTTTTTCTTAAAATAGTCTTTTTAGGGCCAAAAAAGAGGCTTTAAGAGAGAATTTTCACTATTTTCAGCACCTAAACTATTGATTTTCAGTAACATTTCTTGGTCCGACCCCATCACCCCCCCAACATCCCCCAGAAAAAAACTTGACTGCACGTATTTAATTCTGTACATTAAAAGGTAATAATAATGGAGGTTTTATGTGCAGTATTGACATTCGAAATATCACTCCTTTGACTGATTTCCGCAACAACATAAAAAAATACCTTAACGAAATCAGGGTTCATAAAAAACCAATCATCTTGACGCAACACGGCAAGAGTGCTGCCGTCATCATGGACGCGGAAAAATATCAGGAAATGCAGGATCAGATTGAATTTATGCGAAAAGTCGCTCTCGGTCTTGAAGATTATCGCGAGGGACGCATAGTACCAGCTGAGACTGTTTTTAGTGAAATCGATCAAATTATCAATTGATCTATGGAAATATGAACATCTTCTTTTCAAACAGTGCCCAAAATGATGTAGTCAATACAGTAAAATATATTTCAAGGGACAAGCCAAAAGCGGCAAAAAAATGGGCCATTGAAATCAAACGTTCCATTCAAAATCTGAGTGATTTCCCACGACTCGGCAGAATCGTTCCTGAATTTTCCGACGAAAACATTCGAGAACTCGTTAAAGGTCAATATAGAATCGTCTATAAGATAGATATCGAGACCAACACAATCGCCATTCTCGCTGTACATCATTCAAAAAAGCCCCTCGCCTAGATACCCCTCTCTTTTACTCTCCGGGTCTTGAGATTTCTTTTTCCTGAAAGGCGCTTTTCAAGGCCAAAAAGAGGCTCCAGGAGCGATTTTTTATATTTTTGCACTTGAGTTATTGATTTTTGCAACACAAGTCCGATCTCATCGTTCCAACGGTTCACGCATTCACCGAATCTATACCAGCCAGCAGCGCTTCATTCTCAGGTATATCGGACATGGATTGACCATAATGGACAAAGCGCAGCACACCCGATTTGTCCACCAGCATTTGTGCCGGCATTCTGCCGAATTTAAACAGCTTTACTTGTTGTCCATAGAGCTTTAGGACGTGGTGTTCGGGATCGGGCAAGCCGATAAATTGCAACTTATTCTTTGCCCAGTATTTTTGAAATGCCTTTGCATCCTCCGGGCCGATCACCACTATTTCGGTTTCTCTTTTTACAAACTCCTCATAATCCTTGCGCAACTGCGCCATATGCTCACGGCAATGCGGTCACATGAATCCGCGGTTCAGGACAATGAGCACGTTTTGTTTACCGGAAAAATCACTCAGCGATACCTCGTTTCCCTCGAAATCCTTCAGGGTAAAATTAGGTGCCTTTGTATTCATATCGACTTTGGCCACAGGGTTCTCCTCTGTTCATTGTTTATCCCGGACCCGGGTTGAGAGATAAAGCCTCGCTAAAGGGCTTCCTGTCAAAGACTGAAAAAGCGACCAAACCCCGGGTGTTGCGCGATAGTGCATCCCCGGGTGTTTGATTGCACCAGGCCTAACATGAGCTTCAGGTATAAAATCCATTCAGTCAGAGTGAAAATCCGGGCGCCGCACCACACCCGGGGTCCTTCGGACACCCGGGGAGGTGTTATACTACAGTAACCAGAATCATGTTATTATTTTTTTCTTCTCCTCCTGGATCTTTGTGCTTAATTTTCGCCCGCTCGGATCGGTTAGAACTATTTTTCATAATGAATAATGACGCAAAGAGATGCAATTCTTTGCTTCCGGCATTTCCGTTTAGGATGAAAACGGCGTTTGTAAAAGAGTTTTATTTAAAAAGGTCTTTTTAGGGCCAAAAAAAGAGGCTCCAAGAGCGGTATTTCGCTATTTTCAGCGCCTGATTTATTGATTTTCAGTAATATTTCTTGGTACGACCCCGATATTACTTTTGCGACAGGCTCGTTATGTGCTGCCTTAATAAAGGAAACCAAACAGATGCAATGGAATTTCATGCTTGCCGGGATATAAAATATCGTCTTTCACAACAAAGGATTTGTCCAAATGATCCTTTATCTGCCTTACCGATTTGCCCCTCCCTCCTATTTCAAAGTAATAATCTTGTACCTCAAAGTCACCTGTTCTACTAAAATAAACCTTTTCATTCGCGTTTTGCAGCATTTTTACAAAAAATATTTCCCTTACCGTCCCCTTATTGTACTCAAAACCAATTTCATCAACAATGGCCTTGTAAATATTAGAATTGTCCAGATATATCTTTTCAGTTCCCTTTAGCAAACGGCTACCAGCCTTGTTTTCGCGAATAAGACAGACAAGCCCCGTTTCATGCAAAATGTTTAAATAGTTTTCTACCGTTTTATTATCCAGGCCGATATGTTTTGAAATGCTGTTTCGATTTAGCTGCCCCGGTGGAATCGTTGACATGAACGAAAGTATCTTTCGGAAATTGACTAAATTTTCCGTCTTGAGATTATAAAAATTGGAAATATCCTCATAAATCGTTTTATCTATAACGTTCAGTAATTTTTGATGGTAATTCACCTCATCGTCCAAAACAAAGGGATAGTAACCAGTATCGAGATACTCGAGAAAATGTCCCCGTAATCTATCGATCGCTGATAATTGATCGACCATGTGTTCTGGATTATGAATGAGGTCGTCAAAGCTGACAGCAGATATTGTCATCCCCAACTTAAAGTCAAGATATTCTCGAAAAGACATGCCGCCAATTCTGAATAGCGTACCCCTCCTTGAAAGATCATAGGTGCCGCGCATCAAATCCATGCTCGAACTACCTGAAAAAACAACGGTTACGTCCGGGTAAGAATCATAAATATTCTTTAGCTCTTGATTCCAATTTGAATACTTGTGCACCTCATCCAGAAAAAAATAGCGAATACCATCTATTTCGTACAGTTCATTTACAAAATCCAGTAATGTGATCTGGGTGAAATAAATATTATCCAGGGATAAATAAATGCACTGCCGCTTATTTTCAATTCGCTCGTTAATAAATTGGAGAAGCAGAGTTGTCTTGCCGGTACCGCGAGGACCTACCAAACCTGTTAAGCGGCTGTCGATAGTAAACGAATCGAATAAATACCGGTGCGTATTGAAAGTTGTGTTTTTGAGTAGCCGGAAATATGTATTTTTAAAATTCTCTCGCAATGGATTAGACTCCAACTATTTACCTTTATTTTTGGAGTGTACTCACAATTTATGGTAATTGCAAGTACTTTTTTACACGTACTGTCATGGGGCGCTTTAAACTGTACCAGTCGCGGGCAGTTGACAGTGTACCACTTTATCGGTGGGCACTTTATTGTTAGTGGGTGGTACACTTTGGATTTTTTCAACGGAGTTATATTCAAATGTTGTGGATTGACAAATAAATAAAAAAAGCGTATCCTTTGACTTGAGCAAGTTCCACCACGAATCACTCAAATCATAGGAGGATACGCCTTATGTCAAAAGATAATTCACAATTTACTTCCAGTCAAGCAAAAACTGATTCAAAAACCGTTTTAGAAGAAATTATTCATGACGGTGCTCGTAAACTTCTTGCAATAGCCTTGGAAGCAGAAATTGACGACTTTTGAAAATATGTCATCAAAACGAAATAAACAAGGGTACCGCCTGGCAGTCCGGAATGGCCATCATAAAGAACGTTCGATCATGACGGGCATGGTGCCGATTAAAATTAAACAACCCCGTGTTGACGATCGAAAGTTACAAAAACGCTATCCGGACATAAAATTTCAAAGCGACATTTTACCAAAATATTTACGACGCGTCCCGAGCATTGATAATCTTATCCCGGTACTCTATCTGAAAGGTATTTCCACTCAGGATTTTCCTGAAGCATTGGTAATAGAGGGTCGGACCAAATTAAATTGATGTTAATATTTTGATTAGGATAAATTTTTCATCAAAAACAGCCCTTAAAATGCATTTTTTGGTTCAAAAAAGGTTTATAAGAAATAAAAATGCATTGAACTAAATCCCCCATTCGGACGAATTATCCTGAACAGATTAATAAGAACCAAAGTACCGGATGATTGATGACACCGGTTCACAATCTGTCATGTTGGGTTCAAAATATACTATAGTGGTTCGTTCGTGATATCTAATCTCCCCTTAGAATGCGATTTTAGTGCATTTTATGCATTCTAAGGCTTGTTTTTCAGGTTTTTTTGCGGCTATCATGCTGTTAATAAATGAGATAATTTGGTCCGACCCCTAATTTTTTGCTCTAATTTTTTGCTCCCGGCATTTCCGGTTAAAATGAAAACGGTGTTTGTAAGAGAGTTTTTCTTTAAATAGTCTTTTCAGGGCCAAAAAAGGGGCTCTAAGAGCGGTTTTTCACCGTTTTTAGCACTTAAGCTGTTGTTTTTGAACAACAGACGCCGGTCCGACCCCGGTATTCCACACGACCTGTAAAATGCCAAAAGCAACTTATTTGTAGCCCCCCTGCCCGCTCATCGCTTCATCCTAAACCTTGCGACTATATATCTGCTGCCGCCGTAAACGAAACTTGCCGGCTTTAAAGGTTCTAAACTCTACAGCAATATCGTCTCTGGCTGGTTTTATGATTAGCATATAATTCTCCTCTTTACGCAGTCGTTTGGATATGGCAGTGCCGGCCTGCAGCACGATAAGATGATTATTCACCTCGGGTTGACTGAAAGTCGAGACGAAAGAGCGGTGAAGGTGACCGGCGAATACCAGATCAACGCCGCAGCGGTTCATCTCGTGAAGAAAAAAATCGGCCCCCTTGAGTGCGCTTCCCGATTTCATCCCCTTGTAGGGAAAAAGATTATGATGAATAACCACACCCTTTATCACCTCTTCGCCGCTAGCGGAGAAAAAATTTACAAGATAATCAATATCTTCCTGCTTTATTTTGCCGCTCTGGTGACGAAAAGGTGAACACGTATCCACCCCCGCAATTGCCAGATGCTCTGATTGGTAAATTGGATATTCCTCATTCGAGATATACTTTTCATAATTCCTGTAGGGAAAAAGAAAACGAGCCATCAGGTTAAACAGCGGAATGTCATGGTTGCCGGGAATAACAACCACGGGAGGCTCGATAGCATCAAGCAGAGTCTTTGCTTTTTTAAATTGCCCCTTTCGTGCGCGCTGCGTAAGATCGCCGCTCAGGATTACAAGATCAGGAGCTGACTCGTTGATGTCATGTACAAGTGTTTCGGCAACAAACTTATCCTCGGTGCCAAAATGGAGATCGGATATGTGGGCCAAAACGGGATAATCATTCATTCTTCGTTACCATAATTTTCAATTCTTTGGGGTGTATCGTGTATACAAGCGGAGTTTTCATTTCGTAAACCTCACCATCCAAAGCGACATTAATTCTGCTTTTACGGCTCTCCAGTCGAATCTCCTTCGCTGAGTAAAGGATAAAATCCTTTTCCTGATCGAGTTTGCTCAACAGGGCTTTAAGCGCTATTCTAAGCACGCACCATCTGGTTGTGCACTTGGCCATATAAACATAGAGCCTGCCCTCCTTGAGAGATTTTCTCATTCCGACTTGCAGCAGATTCAATTCATACCGGTTATTGGAAACAAGTGCGATACTCGTTTTTCCGGATTTCTGCATATCATCACTGCTCAGGTGTACTCGAATAAGAGGAAATAGAAAGAGCACCTTAATAAAAGCAAAAAACATGGCCATGCTTTTGCCCAGTCCATACTCGCCCTGGCTTGTCTGGCGTATAAACACAAACTTGGGATAAATGCCCACAGAAGAGTTGTTAATGATGACTCTGCCGTTAACCTGGGCAAGATCTACTTTATCTTTTTTCCCTTCAAAAACAACAGCAACGGCGTCTTCGAGCCTTAGCGGAATATTGTGCGCACCGACAAAATTGTTAAACGTACCGAGAGGCAGAATGGCATAGCACTTTTTGTGCTTGATGGTCTGATCGATGGTTGTTGATATGGTGCCGTCTCCGCCTGCAATACAGATCACATCACACCCTTTTACCAGCTGCTCGCCATCGGCTGAGTTTGGTTCTGTATTCTGAACATTCATGGAGATGAGCTCGTCATTCGGCGTCAGGCTCTCATTTATCAGCTTCTGCATTCGGGAAACCAGCTCCGGCTCTTTCTTTATTTCACCTGAAAGGCTGTTGTAGATCAATACGATTCTCATCAATCTCCAGTAAAGTTGTGAGGTTATCTGTTGCTATGGATGTTCACTCTTGTTGTCAACAAGCGATGCAGATTGGTAGGGGACTTACCAAAAGCAAGCCAGAACCCGGTAGTAGATTACAGGGTTGTAGAATATGTTTTGAATTTGTATCAACGGAATCGATAAAAATAATTGATCGCTTGATATTGGCTTTTAAGGTAAGGTATTATTGTTTTTTTTCAAAGTCAACAGTAATGGTAAATTCTTTCAATCGGTAAAACGGCAATAGAATTCACAATGCCGGGTACGATCCCATCAAAGGGCGAAACTGTTCAGGTGTACAGGAGGATGACGGTGTGGCAATCACAGTTGTGGAGACGTCGCAGTAACCAGAGCGCGGCGCAACAAACTCGGAGGAACCGGTATTAAAATAACCTCCGGGATCCCATGCATAGTTACCATCGGAGTCGGTATTATAAGAGATTGTATCGAGCCCATATGATAACGAGACCGCATAATTCACGTAGGCTCTTACCCAAGCCCTGGTTTGACTTCAAATTGTGTACCGGTCCGGATCAAATGTTCCAGAGGGTCATTACATGCCGATGCATTGATATTCACCCTCCTTTGAGTGGAACCATCGATATTGATACCATTACCGGCAAGAGGCTCTTCGTTGTTTGCATTAGCATCTGCATCGTTTACCTGATCTTCTGCCCAGCTGGCAACGCCATTTGCATTGCTTTTAAAAATATAACCATCAACGGAGCCGGTAGGCATACGGAAACCGGTTGTATTTGTGCATCCGTTAACAGAGTCTGTATGCCGGCAGTCGGGTTAATATATCAACTGAACATTGATTTGGCAATAACCGCCGGAGGCAAGAATATCCAAAACGTTTTCCACCCCCAACGGAAAGCCCTGTCATAGCGTAAATTCAACTCCAACCACAGATAGGGTAATGTAATGCGTATTGACAGGTCGTAAAAATAACGAAAGGTATTGCCCCTTTCCCCAATGCGTCAAAATCAAGCGCCATGACATGATGGCATTACTGTTATCGGTTGCAGGACAAGTGTTCACATTCATTCAAAAACATCCCATGAATCTGAACTTATTGCGGTATTTCACCACATTAAAGGGAAAACGCCAATATTTTTTCTGTCTTACCTCTCTAATAATTCAAAAACATTGAGCTTAGCTCGCAAAAACATCGGGGGTAAATGGCATTAAATTTGCATAATACCCGATACGGCCACCAGCCAACGGTAATAGATTCGTATACAAAGCATCATCTTAAAAACAATCACGTAAAAATGTCTATGGAAGCAAACGCAGCAATGAAGCAAGAAACCATAGCCGACCAACGTAATCATGTTTACGCTCTGTCACCATACCAGGAACTGTTTTGGTTTCTGAATAAAAACAGTCCCGGCTCTTGTCTTCTCTCCAGAGCCTACCGTTTCAAGATCAAACCCGATCTTGCTCATATTCAGCAATGTGCAGCTCATTTGACAAGCTATGCAATTCTCCGTACGCGCATCGAAAAAAAAGAAAACCGATTCATTGGGCGGATACTAGACGACCAGAAGCCGGATTTTAAAACGATCCGGTGCAGGCAGCGGGATCTGTCCGAGTGTTTGAACCAGGAAGCCAATCAACCTTTTGACCTTGAAAAAGATTTGAGATTTCGAACACGCGTATTTATAACGGAAAAACAAGAGTATTATCTGTTATTAAGTTGTCATCATATTCTCCTTGATCTCTATTCAGCTCAACGATACATCAGCGAGTTTATTGATCTGTTAAAAATGCCGGAATTGCAGGAGGCAAATCCGCCCCCCCATGCCAGCCTGGCTTATTTAGGATCCTTACACTTTGAAATGGCTGAGAGGCTGCGAAACAAGCGCCACAATTTGACCCGTTTCTGGAGTCAACACCTGAATGGAACTCTGAATCTTCCTGTCTTACCCCAAGACCATCTTGTCAATAACAACACCGCCGGTTTTCGGGGGCGAATACCATTTTCGTTGCCGGACTGGCTGGCGCACAGTGTCAGGGAGAGAGCAAAAGAGTATGGTGTAACACCGTTTGTACTATTCCTTGCGGTGTTTAAGATTCTGTTGTACAAATACGGCAACCACCAACCATTCACCACCGCTATTCCGGTTTCCATGCGAACCAGCAAAAAAGATTTCAAGGTTCTCAGTTGCATGCTCAATACAATTCCGCTAAAGCTGGCACCTTCCGGCGAAGAACGGTTGTCCGAATTTGTCAGGCGCCTCGACACTACCTGGCAGGAGTGCCTTGCTCACAAAGCCCTTCCTGTCCTGGAAATGAGAAAACTGGTTCTGGATGCTCAAAGAACGCAGGAAGGATTATATAACACCCTGTTTTCCTTTCAGCGGATAAAAGGCGCAGACATATCGGTCGCAGGGGAAATCTCAAAATCCCGGGTCAACGACACCCTGCTTTCGCCTGTTCAGATCGATCGTGTTGCTCAAATTTATCTACTCAATTTTACGCTGGTACAGACGAATACATCTCTTGGCGGCTTTATTGAATTCAACCAATCACATTTTCAACAGCGCACCATTAATCGACTCTGTGAACACTATAAAAACCTGCTGAAACAGATGGTTCTGCCTCTTGCACACGAGCGTACGATTTCAAGCTTCTCAATTGTAAGCGACAAGGAGAAACAACGGATTTTAGCAGATTCTGCTCCGGTTTCAGCCCTCTCCACAGAAACAGATTATTTGAATTCAATTATTCACACCTTTCAGGCCCATCCCGAACGCCAAGCCATAAAAGATAACAGCGGCTCATACACATTTTTTCAAACCGTATCCTTGGCCGCCGGCGTTGTCAAAACGTTGCTGCAAAATCGTAAAAAAGAACACGAGCCCGTGGCTCTGCTTTGCCATAGCGGGTTTTATTATATTTCTGCTCTGCTCGGAATTCTCATGAGCAATAAAATCGTGATGCCCATCGATCCTGAAACCCCTGTGCAGCGCGTTCAAACGCTGCTGCATAAAAGCCGGTGTAAAACGATCCTCTCTGCGGGGAGCCCTGTACAAACCCTGAAAAGAGCATTACCGCAAACCACCATAATTGATATCGCACAAATCAAACCCGAGGCTGAATGTACGCCCCGATTTTCCCTTTATCAAAGGGCTCCCTCGTACATCCTCTTCACTTCCGGTTCCACTGGCGAGCCCAAAGGAGTCATCCAGACCCATGGATGTTTGCATAATCTAATCACCTTTCAAATGTCTGTAATCCAAGCCAGAAAGAAAATTCTGCAATACGCACCCATCGGCTTTGATGTATCCTTACAGGAAATGCTCTTTTCGCTGGCATCAGCGGGCACCCTTTATTGTTTCCCCAAATCAAAACGACTGGATTTTGCATGGTTATCAAAATTTATCATTGATCAGAAGATCGAAATCCTTTTTATGCCCTTCACCGCCCTCAAACTGCTCACCACCGATAATCCTCTTCTGCATGACAGTCATCTCCGGTACATAATACAGGCAGGAGAAGCGATGCATATAACTCCTGATCTCAACCTTTTGGCTCAAAAAACCGGATGCACAATAATGAACCAATACGGTCCCACGGAAACGCATGTGGTCACTCAGGAAATCATACCCCCGGAAAAATGCCATAAATTTACAAACCCGTCAATAGGCAAAGCTCTGCCAGGAACAGCTCTGTATATTCTCGATCATGACATGCAACTGGTCCCGAATGGCATTCCCGGCGAGCTCTATGTCGGCGGCCCCCATGTGGCCATCGGTTACTTGAATGAAGCGGAGAGCGCAAAAGCTTTTATTAAATCTCCCTTTCAATCGGGTCAGATGCTCTACCGTACCGGTGATATGGTAAAACGGTTGGAAAATGACTCGCTCATGTTCATTGGTCGGAAAGATCAGCAGCTCAAGATTCGCGGATTTCGGGTGGAGCCGAAAGAAATCGAAACGGTCCTGGCAGAACACCGTCAGATAGAAAATGTCTGCATAACCTCTGTCAGCCGCGCCGGAGAAATGCCGGAATTGGTGGGCTATATCCAGTCAGACCACGATATTAAAGCTACTCAAATACGGGCATGGCTACGGGAGAGGTTGCCAGCGTATATGATTCCATCGAGGCTCTGTTTGGTCGAAACCTTTCCGTTGACCCCCAGCAATAAAATCGACAAAAAACGGTTACCTGATCCCTTTAAGCATGGTATGGATGCAGCCGCTATCGAACCACCGCAATCCGGAATCGAACACAATGTCCACACGATATGGTGCGAAATCCTCAAAATCGACTCCGTTTCCGTAGAAAACAACTTTTTCGAATGCGGCGGTCATAGTTTATCGGCCATTCAGGTGATCAATCGCATCAATGACCAGTTCGACATCGAGCTCAGCGTCAACATTTTGTTCCAAAACCCGACAATCAGAGAGATATCGCAACACATCGACTCGATAAAAACAAACAAACGCCTCTCCGTCCGGCACGACCTCGGGAAAATGGATACCACGTCATATATCGAATTCGATACCGACGGCGCGACATTGTATCCATTGTCAGGTGCACAGCGCATGATATGGTTCATGCAACAGCTCGATCCAGGCAATTATGTCTACAATATGCCGACATGTTTAAAAATTACCGGTTCTTTCGATACGGAATTGTTTTCTCGCGCGCTTTTTTTACTCATAAAAAACTATGATATTCTGCGAACAATTTTTGTCACAAAAAAGAATCAACCATTTCAAAAAATATTGCCGCCTGAATCCATTTCAATACAAAGCTATATACAACGGGTCAACATACCCGATAAAGTCGATGCACATAATTTTATCTTAAAATATTCCACGCACCAAAGCAGAAAGCCATTCGCCCTCGATCAGGGTCCGCTGCTCAAAATAATACGCTTTGAATCCTCTACATTCAAGAACAGATGCTATATTTTTGTCAATATCCATCACATCATCGCAGATGGCTGGGGCATCAGGCGAATTATGGACATTCTGGCAAGTTATTACGAACATCTGCTAAAAGACAAACAGTTCCGGCCCGCCCCGCCGGTACTTCAGTACCACGACACCTGCCTATGGCAGGTCGCCAAACATAAAGAACTCATTCCGCCGAAACAAAAATTATACTGGAAAAACAAACTCGCCAAAGGACTGCCCCGAAATCATTTACCGGCAGACAGGCCTCGTCCCCGGGTGAAACGGTTCGACGGCAAACAAAAGATATTCGAGATCGAAACCCCGCAGTATCACGCTCTGACCACACTTGCCGGAGAAAACGGCCTCACCCTCTTTTCACTATTGCTGGCCATTGTTAAAATCATCGTGCATAAACTTACAGATGACCGGCAAATCACCGTGGGCATCCCCACCGAAGGACGAAACCGAACCGAATTGGAAAACCAACCCGGCCTTTATATCAACACCATAATTTCAACCGACACGATCGATCCACAGCAGTCCTTTATCGGTTTTGCAAAAAATGTATTCGATACCCTGGCGAACGATCTCAAGAACAAGGCTTATCCGTTTGATCAGTTGGTTGCCGATTGTGTCAAAAAACACGATCTCAGCCATAATCCGATAACCGATATTCTGATATCGCATCATCGGCCCCTTTTGGCCGGAATCAGCTTTGGAAATGCATATCCGGAGCAGATCGACCTCCTCATCGACAAAAGCCGTGTCGATCTTTCTCTTGTGTTTATAGAGAGCCGTCAATATCTAAAATGTATCCTCGAATACAACAAATCGATTTTTAATGAATCGAGGATGGAGAGATTGACCGGTCAATTGTTGCGGCTTATCAAAAGCGCCACCAGCCATCCGAACGAGCGAATTTGTGAGCTTGAAATGATCCCTGAAAACGAACTGGATATCCTGAAGGGCCTTGCATACCGTCATAAACCTTTCGATCTCTCTTCCGCGCTTGCCACTGCGTTCAGAAATCAGGTTGAAGCCACCCCAGACCGAATCGCCGTTCAAGAAGATGAGAAACTCATAACCTATGCCGTGCTCGATGACAGGGTAAAACGCATAAAAGGTGCTCTTTCATCCATCGTTGATCGAAGTGAGGTTATTGGCGTTTTTCTGCCACGCTCGGTAGATTTCGTCGTCTCGCTGTGGGGAATTCTGGATGCAGGATATGCCATGCTACCCATCGATCCGGCATTGCCTCAAGAGCGCATCAGGCACATGCTTTTGCAAAGCGGGTGCAAAATAGTGATTACAAACAGCACTTGCATAGAGAGCTTGAAATTTCTTGCAGCAACAGTCACGATTTTGGATATCGAAACCTCGGATGCGCTATCCCCGGCCACTCACTATGTGCCCGTCAATCCGACTGACAAGGCTTTTATTCTTTTCACCTCCGGCACCAGCGGCCGGCCCAAGGGGATCATGATTACCCATCGAAACATGTACTCTTTTTGCAATGCACTAAAAGAAATCCTCAGCCTGGGAAACAAAGATAAATTCTTGCACCATACGGCATTATCATTCGATGCAGCCATCATGGAAATTGTCTTTCCTCTGCTCTTCGGCATTACGCTGGTTATTGCAAATAATTCGATCAAGCATGATCCTGACCGGCTGCTCCGGTTCATCAAATCAAAAGGCATCACCATTGCTTTTTTTACCCCGTCATTGATCAAACTGCTGGGCTTTGAGAGGATTGCAAGTATTAAAAACATTATTAGCGGAGGAGAACCCGCCCTGGCAGATGACGGCACACTGGCCAAATACGGTTGCAGATATATTAATGCGTACGGCCCTGCGGAAACTACCATGGGCGTAACCTGTTATCCTGTTTGCCGGAAACCGGAAATCAGGGAAATTCCCCTCGGGCAACCTCTGTGGAATAACGAAATCCTGATTTTGGACGAGCATTTGTGTAAAAAGCCGGTGGGGGTCGTTGGTGAAATTTTTGTCGGTGGCGATCAGGTCTCTTTGGGTTACATCAATGATCCCCGGGAAACAGCCAAACGGTTTATTCCTCACCCATTCCGGAAAGGGGAAAAACTCTATCGAACCGGAGACCTGGCAATGTGGGGAGAAGATGGCAACCTTTATTTCAGAGGACGTCTGGATAAGCAAGTCAAGATCAGGGGGATCAGAATAGAACCGGATGAAATCCGCCAGGTATTGCTGCAGTCGGGACTTGTAAAGGATGCTGTGATTACCATCAGACAGCAGGAGTTACATCAGGAAATTCTTTGCTATTATGTCGCTGACTCTGAAATCGATCCGATTTTGATTCGAACTGAATTGCGAAAATATATATATGACGGCGTCATTCCCAACCGTTTCATCCAAATCGACAAAGTCCCCCTCAACATGAACGGCAAGATCAATTTCCGGGCTTTACCGGAACCGGTTTCAAAATCCGTAAACAAAAAGAAAAAACAGGAATTGTCGGAAACAGCATGCCGAATTTTAAAAATCTGGGAAGAAACCCTGCAGAGCTATGATATTGATCCAGACACAAGCTTTTTCGAGATGGGTGGCAACTCGCTTTTAATCGTTGCGCTTCAGAACAAATTGTGCAAAGCATTCGATATCAAACTCGAAATAGCAGATCTGTTTCAATTTGTAACCATTCGGGAAATGGCAAGAAAAATAGACGAAATCATCGCTCAGACACCAACAGAGCAACCGGATAACAAGAGAGCAGGCCGATCAAGAACCGCCATAAAAACCAATCAACGTCAAAAACGATTACAAAGCAGAGCGAGGATATATAGTGCAAAAAATCGATAATCTTGACAACAAAATCGCCATCACCGGCATAGCGCTTCGTTTTCCGGACGCAGATGATCACAGACAATTATGGCAAAATCTGAAAACAGGCAGGGAATCCATTCATCGTTTTTCGGAAGAAGAGCTTTTGCATTCAGGCCTCTCCAAAGAGGTAATCAATGATCCCAAATATGTCCCCGCCGGCGCAATCGTCCGGGGTATAGATTATTTTGATTATCCTTTTTTCGATATGACTCGCATCGAAGCCGAAACCACTGATATACAGAGTCGCATTTTTTTGCAATGCGCCTGGCATGCCCTCGAAGATGCGTGTATTCACCCTGAAAAGGATAATGGCCATGTCGGGGTCTTTGCAGGAGCCGGATTCAACATGTATCTCTACCGGAATTTACGTTCCCATTATTCTGATCGATCTGCGGCTGAATTGTTTCAAATTCTTTTTACCAATGAAAAAGAATTTATGGTCACCAACACCGCCTATCGTCTGAATCTAAAGGGTCCTGCGGTCAATATTCAGACTGCTTGTTCAACATCGCTTGTAGCTGTGCATTACGCCTGCCAGAGTCTGCTCAACGGAGAATGTGATATCGCCCTTGCAGGAGGCTCTTCGTTTTATATACCCGCCAAAGCAGGATACCTGGCCCATGAGGGTATGATTTTTTCTCCGGACGGACGATGCAGACCTTTCGATGCCGATGCCAACGGCACCGTGCCAGGAAACGGTTGTGGAATTGTCGTGCTGAAACGGCTCACAGAGGCGATGCATGACCAGAACCATATTTATGCGATTATCAGAGGCTCGGCAACCGGAAATGACGGTTCGGGCAAAGTTGGTTTTACGGCTCCGGGTATCGATGGGCAAATACGCGTCATCGATGAAGCTCTGATGGTCTCGGAGACGCATCCTGATCAGGTTCGCTATATTGAAACTCACGGGACCGGAACACACCTCGGTGATCCGATTGAATTTTCGGCGTTGCAACAAACCTATCAAACAGCTCTTTCGAAGGGGAATGAAATCATATTGGGATCGATAAAGTCGAATATGGGACACCTCAATGCAGCAGCCGGTGTCGCCGGGCTCATCAAAGCTGCACTGGTGCTCTATCACAAAGAGATTCCACCGACGCTCCATTTTAATAAACCAAATCCTGAAATCGGTATGGAAAGCACTCCGTTTTCATTCAACACTACTCCATCAGTGTTAAAAAATCATGATACAGCCACCTGCGCTGCAGTCAGTTCGTTTGGTATCGGAGGGACGAACGCACATATGATTCTGGAGGAGCCCCCGAATCGTCAAAACGCAGGCGACGAGCTGAAACGACGTTTTTATCTGATTCCGTTTACCGCCAAATCTGAAAAATCTCTGCAAAATCAGATGGAAAAGCATTCGCGGTTTGCGGAGGCCGGCCTCGACTCGATCGATGATTATGCACAAACCATGGGCGAATTCAGATGTCAATTTGACAAACGCTCATTTATCGTCAACGACTCGATGTCGAATGCCGCTCAAGCACTCTCAACAAAACAAAAGATCATTGAAGCGTCAAATAATTATAAAATTGTCTTTATTTTTCCCGGACAGGGTAGCCAGTATGCGGGTATGTGCAAGGAATTATACGGGCAGTTTTCTGCGTTCAAAAACGAGGTCGACCGGTGTCTGTATATCCTTCAGGATCAACACAATCTCGATGTTCGGGATTTTTTGCTCAATCAGGACTTTGACCTGTCCCGAAACGCCGCAACCGTGCAAATCCTGCTGTTCATAACGCAGCAGGCCATTGCCCGCTTGTTGCTCGATCTTGGCATATTGCCGGACGTGGTATGCGGGCACAGCGTCGGCGAGTATGCCGCGGCCTCGATTGCAGACGTTTTCTCCTGTGAACAGGCCCTTGCCATGCTCATGCAAAGAGGCCGGCTGCTGGAAAATCTTCCCGAAAGCAGGTTGCACCTGGTCATGGAATCCGAACAACGGGTACGGAACTTGTTATTCGAATATGCAAAAGGTGAACACTCTATTCAAATCGCAACCATCAATTCTCCCCAGGCTACGGTGGTGGGAGGGCAATCGGGTGAGATACGGGCCTTTGCGCGTTGGCTGAAAGCAAACAAGACAGCATCGATCTCTATTCATACCGACAAGGCCTTTCACACATCACATATTGCAGAAATTGAATCCGACTATAAAAGCTTTCTTTCACAGATTGCTTTTCAAGTGCCTGTAATACCATTTGCCTCGGGAGTAGTAAAAGGAATCGCGGACGCCGAACACATTTCAAATGCCGGTTACTGGACATCCCAGACGATAAAGTTCGTCAATTTTCAAAAAACCATAGAATCCGTTCGCACTCATTTGGCAAATGAGCACCTTTTGTTTGTCGAGTGCGGCCCCGGATCGTCATTGTCTTCATTCATACAAAATACGCTGGGGCCATCAGACGCGTATACCACGCTGCAATGCTTGCCTGCAAAATTCAACTCAGGGGATCCAACATTTCATAACACTATCGGACAATTGTGGCAAAGAGGTGTGGAAATAGAGTGGTCGCGCATCAATGGTTCCCGGGGGCTGTCTATTTCGACACCAGGATATGCGTTCGAAGAACATCGGTGCTGGAAAGAACCGGTAAAACAGCAAACAACGAAAACGCCGGTTGAAAACAGAGTCCGGCTCTATACGCCTGTCTGGCGGGAATATTTGATGCAGGATCGGTTTATTCAACCTTCTCTGGTTTTGATCTTTGATCTCCCCGGTGCTCCTCTCTCCAAAGGATGCAGAGAAAACGGGTATGAACCGGTCACCGTATTACAGGGCGCCTGGTCGCGGCACGAAGAGACGTTTCACATCGATCCCGAGCAGGAAAAGGATTTCGCAGAATTATTTACCGCATTATCGCCCCGGCTGTCTAACTCTGTTACGGTGGTCTATGGCTGGAGTGCCGGGAACAAAAAAAAAAACGACAATTATATGATCTACGCAATCAGGCTGCTCCGTAATCTTTGCAAACACGAACATCGGCATGGCCGTATGATCGCTGTCTGCAGACTATGCTTTAACGTCATGGGTAATGAAAAAATCAATGCCGATGCCTCCATGCTGACGGGGGTTCTTATGGCAATGCCCTATGAATATCCCGAGCTCGCTTTCACTTTTGTAGACCTCCCTGACTCTTTTGCATTGCATGACTCGGCACTCTCGAAGATTTTTCAACATGCAGATAGAAACACAATACTCGCTTTACGAGGGAAAAAAATCTGGAGTCGCGAGATCGCACCCCTTGTCTTCGGGAAACAGGCTGCCTCCCCCCTCTTCCGGCAAGAAAGTACCATTTTGATCACCGGCGGCCTCGGCAAATTGGGACTATTTCTGGCTGAGTATCTTGCAAGGACATATAAAGCCAACCTAATATTGACGCGCAGCGAGCCATTTCCGAAACGGGAGGAATGGCGGCATTGGGTATTGGAGAATCCGGACAGCCGGACCACAAAAATCATTAAAAAACTCGAAATGCTCGAACAACAGCATGGCTCTACAATCCTCACCTTTCAGGCATTTGTCGAGGATGAAACCGAAATGAATAAAGTGGTCCGGGAATCCAGTACCGGGCTGGGCCACATCCACGGGGTTATTCATGCAGCGGGTCTAACCGACATGACGACCATGAAAGCCATTGAACATGTCGACAGGAGAAATATTCAACAACATCAAACACCCAAACTGGAGGGGGCAAAAGGCTTGGCCGCCCTCGACTATGGCCGGAATCCGGAGTTTATGATTTTCATTTCGTCGCTTTCGGTTTTTCTTGGTGGATTCGGCATGGCTGCCTATATCGCCGCAAATGCAGCAATGGATGCAGTGGCAGATCAACTGGCAGCCCGGGGCACAAAAGTATTCTGTATACATTTTCCCGGCCTGGATCTCTCCGAAAAGTGTCATGTTGATGCATGGCCGGGAAACCGTAAAAGTATAATGCGAGAAAATGAGCTGACAACGCTTCTCCCAAGGCTTTTTTCCGCCAGGCTCCCGTATCAGGTAATAGTCAGTCACCGGCATCCCGACCTCAATACCATTTTGGCCGACATGGCGTCCCGCCGTAAAGATCAGGAATCGTCTACCCGTCAGGCACAGCCGGATCTGGTGCCGCCGCAAACCGATCTTGAACGAGATATCGTGCAGCTATTCAAAGAGCTGTTGGGAGTGGAGCTGGTTGGCATGACAGACAATTTTTTTGAATTGGGAGGTAACTCTTTGGCGGCTGCGCAGCTGAACGCACGTATTTCGTCACTCTATGATATCGATTTGCCTGTGGATCGGGTACTGGCAAATCCTACCCCAGCAGAGTTATGTGATGCGGTTTTAACCATCAAACTCAATGCAAAAGGGTTGCCCGAAACGATTCTGGATACGCTTGAAAACCTGTCTGAAGAAGAGGCAAAAATATTTTTGGAGAATTTAGATGACCGATCTCTTGAATAAATACAAACGCTTGTCCGATAACAAAAAAGATTTACTGAATCAACTGATATTGAATAAAAATAATGTTGAGATGAAATCTGTCGAGCCTGTATCAGGAGAAAAATATCCCGTTTCATTTTCTCAGGAAAGATTATGGTTCCTCAACAAGCTCTATCCAAAGGATACGAGTTATAATCTCGGGACGGCATATAGAATCAAAGGAGATGTGGACGTAGAACGATTCAAAAGTGCATTTCATGCGGTGATCAGAAAACACAAAGTACTGAAAACCGGTTTTCACAGCGAAGAGAAAGCCGTCTATCAGGTCATTGAAAAAAATCCGACTCTTGACATCCCTGTAATCGAGGTTCAGGACGTCTTGCCGGAAAAAGCCGCACTTGAAGAGGCGGAAAACCTCATCCGCTTACCGTTTGATCTTTCAACTCCTCCTCTGTTGCGACTTGCGCTCTATCGCACCGGAAAAGAGTCTATGCTGTTTGTCCTGTGTATCCATCATATCGTTTGCGATGCATGGTCGATGAACCTCATCATTCGCGATCTCCTGTCTTTTTATGAACACAAACAATTATCCGGCGAATCCAAATGGCAATATATTGATTTTGCCCTGTGGCAAAGAAAATGGGTAACTCGAGAGCGTCTCCAAATAATGATGCAATTCTGGAAAAACTATATCGGCAATGCACCTGAATCCAATACAATACCATTCGATGTCGCCGGCAGACCGAGCAGAATCAGGAAACAAAAAGTTCTGACAATCCCTTTTCCCCGCAGCCTGATTCAGCGACTCGATGATTTCAATATAGAACGTTCATACACCTCATTTCAGGTCCTGATATCGGTTTTTGCCTTGCTGCTTTTCCTTCTTTACGGACAAAAACATCGCCTGCTCGGGACAGCGGTTTCCAACCGAACGAAAAAAGAATTCAGAGATATTGCAGGATTTTTCATCAACACTCTGATCCTCGGATTCGAATTTGAAAATATACCGCTCGAACGGTGGCTGCAGCAAACCATCGCGCAAATCAGAAATGCATTTGCAAATCAGGAGATTCCTGTTGAAAAACTGTTGCAACAGCTGAATATCGAGCGTTCGCTCGATCACAATCCGCTTTTTCAAATCATGTTCAATGTACAAAATATTGCTGCAGAAAAGATAAAACTTTCCGGATGTACGATCGACAGAGTGCCCGTTGCCCCCCGCTCGCGATTCGACATGATCGTGAATATAGTTCAGCAACAACATACCTGGCAAATGGAAATCATATATCAGGAGGACCTATATTCGAAACAACGAATACAGGATCTGACGCAGAGATATTTCTATTTACTGGAACAGGTAGTCGACAATCCGGGTCAAATGCTCTATTCATACGAAACGGTCAGCAGAGATGAAATCTGTCGTTTTTTATATTTTGAAAGAAACGATAATACACCAAATGATTCGATTCCGTCGCTCTTTTTTTCCCGGGCGGATCAATTCAAAAACAATATCGCCATCCAAACTCTAAAGCGAACGATCACCTATCAGGAACTGGCAGCACTGGTTATGACAATACAGTCAAAACTGGTGCAGTCGGGCATCAGAGCCGGTGACAGAATAGCGGTGATGACCCGCTCAGACGAAAATCATATTTCCGCGCTTTTAGGCTGCATGGCGGCAGGAGGTGTTTATCTGCCGATTGATTTCGATTTGCCCTCGGGTCGGATATCACACATACTGCATGATGCGAACTGCAAACAGATCCTGACCGATATTGATGATCCCTTTCAGACTAAACAATTGGATTCTTCCGTAACATTATTGCATATTTCAACATCACCCGATAAAGACATAACCTGTGATAAAACCCGTATTGAGGTCAAATCGAATGATCCGGCATATTTGATCTATACATCGGGATCAACCGGCAAACCGAAAGGGGTATTACTCAGGCATAAGGGATTTCTATCCATGATTCTCTCATTGATAGAGATCATTGGCATAAACAGCCGGGACAGGCATTTACGATTTTTCTCTCCTTCATTTGATGGCTCGCTTTGGGAAATTTTTTTCACACTATTTGCAGGGGCCACCCTGGTTATACAAAAAAAAGAGACCTTGCTTAACCAGCAAGCCATTGAACAGCTCATATCGGCAAAAGAAATCACCTCGATGTGTATAACACCTTCATATATGTCTCGAACAGCAAGTAAAATTTTATCCGGACTGCGCATTCTCATCTCTGCAGCAGAGCCGGCACATCATGCGGATGCACAGTTACTGGCTGGCTGCTGCCGCTATTATAACCTTTACGGACCTACGGAGGCCAGTGTTACAGCAACCTGTTATCGGATAACGGGAAAAGAAAATCGCAAAAAAAGCATTCCACTCGGGCGTTCCATCCCGAACGTTAAAATGGTTATCGTGCATCCCAGGACGCTTCGTCTCCTACCGGCCGGTGTCAGCGGTGAAATTCTTATCGGTGGTGACGCTTCGGCTGGAGAATATATCAATCGCCCCACATTAACGAGTAAAAAATTCCTCTACCTCGAGCACCTTGGAGGTGAACGATATTACCGTAGCGGTGATCTCGGATATATGGACCACAAGGGACTCTATCATTTTACCGGTCGCATTGACGAGCAAATCAAAATGAGGGGATACAGAATTGAACCGGGAGAGATAGAAACAGCTGCCAATTGCATCGATACAATCGAACAGTGCTGCGCTGTGCTCCGTTCGGAAAGCGGATCATCAAACACCATCGTGCTCTATTATACCGCCGAAAAAGAAATTGAAGAAGAGTCCATTCGTAACGAACTCGCCACCTCTCTCCCCGATTATATGATACCCCGGAAGATACAATATATCGAGTCTTTTCCTCTGACCACGAGCGGCAAGATCGATAAAAATCGATTACCCAGGCCCGTTCATACCGCTATCCCTGCCTGCGCAGAGCCCGATACGGAAAATGAAAAGCTATTGGCCGCTTGCTGGGAAAAAGCACTGCACATCGAGATTACCAATCGGTTTGACCACTTTTTCCGCCTCGGCGGAGATTCACTCAAGATCATGCATGTCATTTCCCTGCTCAACAAAAACAAAAAACATTTGCAGGTAAAGGATTTTTTTCATCACCCCTGTCTGAAAGATCTGGCCCTGGCAATAACCGATTATCAAACAACAGACCGAAATTTGCACGTCCGCGGCCGCGTGCCCCTGACCCCTGTTCAACACTGGTTCTTTGAAAAGGTCAAGATAGACCGGCATCACTACAATCAATCCGCTACACTCGTATGCCATGAAAGAGTAGATATCGACCTGCTGGATAAAGCCCTGAACGAGATCATGCTTTCACACGATGTATTTCGAATGCGATATATTTCAAACAAAGTAGAATCTTATCAGGAGGTTATAGAGGAAAAACCGCACATAAAAACAAAATTGTACGACTTGAGATCAGACGACAAACCGAATGAGGTAATAAACACGGTTATTGGAGAACTGCAAAATTTTCGCTTGAACACTCCTCCCTTGATAAAAACGGCTGTTTTTCGAACCTCTGATGTTGATCATCTCTATTTCGTCCTGCATCATCTCATCTGTGATTATACTTCCCTTACTATCCTGGTACGGGAGATCGATCAGTGCTATGACGCTTTGAAACAAGGGCAGCCTGTCAGGTTAATCCAGTCCTCCTCTTTCGGGACGTGGAGCAAAAAACTGGCCGAGTACAGCCAAAGCAAAAACCTGAAAAAACAAATACCCTTTTGGCATGAGATGACCCGAGATTATGGGTTCAAACTCCCCGGCAAGGCAAAATTTGATAGACAATATGTCAATTTTGAAAACAAAAAAATTCATCTGACAACCAGGCAAACTGCGACACTCCTTGAAAGAGCTCAAAAGGGTTTGGGTGGTTTATACCCGGTTATTTTGGCACATCTCTATTGGGCGTTGCAAAAATGGAGCGGAAACGATAAAGTCGAACTCACCATTGCCGGACATGGAAGAGAGGCCGTAATACCGGAGATCCAATTGACAAATACCATGGGATGGTTCTCGAGTATCATTCCCCTAAAGATGCATCCGCAATCGCACGACATGCAAGATATGGTCGCTTACATTACAGATCTGTTAAAGCGCATGCCGAATAATGGGCTGGGCTATGGAGTACTGCGTTATCTCTGTGCCGATCCAATTCTTGTTCAGCGGCAATGTCCGGAAACAGCATTCGTTTTTCTCGGAAACATGAGCGGTCAAATGCAGCTAAAACACTTCTCAATACAAAGGACCATGAGAGGATCAGCGTTCAGTCCCCGCCATCACAGGATGTATTCGCTGGAGATCACTGCCATCATTATCGATGATCAGTTGTTATTCAACATTATTTACAATACAGATAAATTCAAACGATCAGGAATAGAGGCCTTGTCAGGATTGCTCGATACGGATCATATCCATACCTGAAATTTATGCTCTGCAGGTTCAAAGCAGGTTTCAGAAAACAGGCGAAAAATATGGCAAACAGGGTATTAGACACTATGCACAGGCATTGCACACACCCGATACATTAATCACAAAATTGACAATTCATTCACTGCAATGGAGGATTTCCCGGTTTTCAAAATCAGAAAATGCGGATAGCCGTTACCGGCCGGGTGATATCCAAATAACAATTACGAGTTTTTACATAAAAGGCTGGATAGATGCTCTACCCGAAAGCAGTGCGCTGCAATACAAAATTTGTCAGTTCAACGCAGTAATATCCCGGATGATTTCAGGTTCATTTACAGGATCATGCCCGGGAAGACAGACAGAAAAAATATGGTGATCGTCGAGGAACAAAGACCGAAAAGACCATGAATGCGGATCGGTCTGATTTTTCAGGTGAAATCGGGGTGTTTTCGCCTCTGTTATATCGAACCAAAATTGATCCAGCGGATTATGAAAGGTATTACCTTTGGCTTTGATATAGGCTTCTTTGAGCGTCCAGAGGTGATAAAAAATCTCCGGGCGTACATGCTCCTCTTGCTGATAGAGATAGCGTACTTCTTCGGCGGCAAAATAATATTTGGCGATATCCAATTCGATGGGTTTGATAACCTCAACGTCCACCCCAATACGGCCGCCATCCGTCGCCCCACACACTACCCAATTGCCGGAATGGGCGATGTTAAAATCAACACCCCTTTTTTGGGATTGAAAAGGACGGCCATATTGATCGTAGCACAGAAAATCCAGATGTGTGATGCCATAGGAATTTAAAACCCGCCGGATCATCCGTTTACCCAGCAAACTACGCTGACGATCCTGCCAATGACGAAATTTTTGGATATGCTCGCGTTCTCGGGGAGACAATTCAGACAGATACTCATTGAAAGATGAATCTGAAAGCTTGTCTCCTAATGAACAAAAAAGTAAACTGGTCAAAATACAATCTCTGTATTGGTTTTTTCCTTGTTTTCTCTGCGTTGCCCTTTAATTATCTCTTCAGCGAGTTCCTGAACCCGATAATCCCGTATTTTTTCCTCGTTCACTGGTAAAAATAGCAATCGAGTGGTGGGGGATCATGGCTTTCATGAAATCAATATCACTAACGCTTGCCCGAGTCCGGACAAGCCAAATAGATGCAATTTTTACGTAAAATAGTCTTTTTGGGGCCAAAAAAGGGACTCTAAGAGCGATTTTTCACCATTTTCAGCACCTAAGCTGTTGATTTTCAATAACATTTCTTGGTCCGACCCCAGTATTTTTTGATAAAACAACGTTTTTTCAGTCGATGTTTTTTTTGTATCATAAGCATCCTGATGGTATGGGGAACCGATTGACATTGCCTGCATGACGGTAAAAATAGCAGCCGGGGAAACGGGAAGCGTGATCCGGTAAGGACAATTGAGCGCCTGCAACGCTTTCTGCTTGGCGGCAAACTGTTCCGATGTGCCGAAGAGGATGGTCCGTTTCGAAAGATCATCCGCTTGCAGGAATCGGCGACTGTCGGCATCGATTGCCGCCGCTACGGAAAGGATGAACAGATTCGTATCATCGGCGGTGACTTTTTTCTGTGTGACGATCATTCGGGTTTGGAATCCATAGCTGTCCAGCAATAGAGAGAGCGGTTTAATCACAGTATCATTTAAATCGACGAGCAAGACCTTTTGAAAAGCTTGTATTATCTCTTCCGATGGCTGGTATTCGTATTCGGTTTGTTTTTTCAATTCCCACTGTGAAATACGAAACGATTCCGAGATGCTATCCTCCAGCGTATAGGTGCTCTGTTTGTTGGAATTGTCCTGCTCTTCGAGAAACAGGGCACGGATGCTCAGCAACGGCCGTTTGCTCTCCTCCAGGGACAATATCATGCAGCGAACCCTGTCCTCGATCATTAGGACGTCCGGCAGCGGCTGCGACCGAATCCACAGCTCTTCCCTGGGTAATAATCCGGTAACACCCTCTTCAACTTCCACCAGAGCATAATTGTCGGTCACCTGCACCACCTCGCCCTCGACAATACCGTTCGTCTGGTGGCGCTTACAAAAACCAGTCAACGGATTCGGCAACACACCTTTAAAACTGAGATCGAGATTGCCGTATTTGGCATTCAAAGCGATGACCAGAGCATCGCGTTCCTCGCCAGGTGAGAAATATTTTGTCAGGTCAACGACACGTTCGCTGTACAGTGCTTCGCTTCTTTTCACATACCCGGGCGTACCATCTGCCAGCCTGACAAAAATGCCGTAATGCTCCACTTTATCGATGATCACTCTGACGCTTTGACCGGGAGCATAGGTTTGTGCGATTTTTTCCCAGTTCATGGTTTGGTTCCTCAGTAACAAAAACGATGATCAGGGATTTCTCCCACTCATTCATCCCTCTCAAGCATACGAATTCGTTGCATGAGAGATGGATGATCAGCTTTTGCCGCAATATGCATTTTCTTAGTCTCGATTAATATCATTTCCACCCTGAGAGCATGTTTCGCCTGATCCCCGGTTCTTTGCTAGCATCTTTGATATAACGATTGGTAAGAATTATCTTAATTGTTTTAATCGTACATCAGGAGTGAATTTTTTTTACACGAAACTCGCTACCATAGGTTATTTGTAATATACGGGTTTTATGTTGTGTCTACAATAATAGATAATGTCAGATTTTTTTATTTACTATCTCACTACTGTCCGGTTAACTTTCACATCGTGGTCAGTAACTTGTTAATATACAATGATTAATGTGCGCGCAAAACATTTTTCTACCTGAAATCAAACTTCAACACTATCTTGTCTTTCATGCCAAATTGGGAGACAAGAAATGTATTCTGCAAATATTGTTTTTTCACAATTCATAGCGCACATGCCAAAGTATGAATTTAAAAAGTGTGTTGATCGATACAAAGGAAACCATCGAGTTCGAAAATTCTCGTGTTGGGATCAATTCCTTTGCATGGCATTTGCCCAACTGACGTCACGTGCAAGTCTTCGATCAACAGTCAATGTTCTCCAGTCAAGACAAAATAAACTCTACCATATGGGGTTCCGATGTCATATTTCACTAAGCACTTTGGCTGATGCGAATGAAGCCAGAGACTGGAGAATATATGCTGACTTTGCCCAGGTCCTTATCAGTATGGCCAAGGATATTTGTCAAAAGGATAAATTTGAATTTGACATTTCGGAAACAGTCTATGCGCTCGATTCAAGCACAATTGATTTGTGTTTAAACCTGTTTCCGTGGGCCAAATTCAGGAAAACCAAAGGCGCCGTCAAACTGCATACGCTGCTTGATGTCATGACGCATATCCCTGATTTTATAGAGATTACAGACGGCAAGTTTCACGACGTCAATATACTTGATGTTCTCGTACCTGAATCCGGTTCTTTTTACATCATGGATCGGACATACAATGATTTTTACCGTTTATATCAACTGCATATTTTAGGCGCCTTTTTTGTCATCCGTGCAAAAAGAAATATGAAATATCGCAGAGTCTATTCTCATAAAATAGTAAAGTCGACAGGGTTAAAATGTGATCAAACAATTAAACTCACAGGTACAAAAACATCCGATTATTATCCTGAGCACCTCAGAAGAGTGCGCTATTTCGATTCAAATACTGACCGCCTATTTACGTTTATCACAAACAATTTTGCTCATGAAGCTTTGGTTATTACTCAATTATTCAAAAGCCGATGGCAAGTCGAACTTTTCTTTAAATGGATCAAGCAACATTTACGGATAAAAACATTTTTCGGCACGTCTGAAAATGCTGTCAAGAGCCAAATTTGGATTGCCGTTTGTGTCTATGTCAGCGCAGCAATCTTGAGAGAAAAGATGAAATTGAATATTTCACTTTACACTTTTTTGGATATTCTCGGCACTTCACCGTTTGATGAAGTTGATATTTTTCAAATAGTTACAACGAGCGATAAATCAACTATCGCATCTGAGAATTATAACCAATTGAATTTATTTGACTTTTAACCGGACACTAGTGACAACTAAAAGGAATGACGAAATGTCTGGTAAATTTGTTTTTTCCCAAATCATGGATTATCTCCCACTTAAATTTTTTAGGAAGTTTGTCAAAAAATATAAGGGAGAGCACAAAGTAAAATCTTTTTCCTGTTTAGACCAG